>CAZTXX010000088.1:0-8643 GCA_964617405.1 uncultured Aquimonas sp.
CGCCAGCCGTGGATCTCGGCCAGGGCCGTGGCCTGGGTGTGGCGCAGCTTGACCAGCGAGAACTCGGCTGCGACGAAGAAGCCGTTGAGTGCCACCAGAAACAGCGCGGCGACAAGGTAAAGCAGATTTTGCAAGCGTGGCTCGACGTGGCTTGGAAGCGTCTCAGTTTAGCAGGCGTGTTGTGGGCTCCGCGCGTCCGTGCGGAGCTAGAATGAGCAAAGACTACAAAATATGAGTCATTTCCATGAAGACCCCAGCCGAAACCCGCATCGAACACGATTCCATGGGCGAACTGGCCGTTCCGGCCGAGGCGCTCTATGGGGCGCAGACCCAGCGCGCGGTGCAGAACTTTCCGATCTCCGGCCTCACCCTGCCGCCGGCCTTCATCCACGCGCTGGGCGAGGTCAAAGCCGCCGCCGCGCGCACCAATGAAGAGCTCGGCCACCTGGACGCCAAGCGCGCCCGCGCCATCGTCAAGGCCGCGCAGCAGGTGGCGAAGGGCAAGGTCGACGGGCACTTTCCAATCGACGTGTTCCAGACCGGCTCGGGCACCTCGACCAATATGAATGCCAACGAGGTGATCGCCCACCTGGTCAACAACGCCGGCAAGCTGCAGGTGCACCCCAACGACCACGTGAATCTCGGGCAGAGCTCCAACGACGTGATTCCGACCACGGTGCAGGTTTCGGCCTGGTTGCAGGTCAGCGGCAAGCTGCTGCCCGCGCTCGCGCACCTGCGCGCGACCATCGACCGGCGGGCGAAGGAGCTGGCGCGCGTGGTCAAGACCGGCCGCACCCACCTGATGGACGCCATGCCGATCACCTTCGGGCAGGAACTGTCGGCATGGTCGGCGCAGATCGCTTCAGCGCAGGCGCGCCTCGCCGACACCGGCAAGCGCGTGCGCCGCCTGCCGCAGGGCGGCACCGCCGTGGGCACCGGCATCAACGCCGATCCGCGCTTCGGCAAGCGCTTTGCCGCGCATCTTTCCGAACTCACCGGCGAGCGCTTCGAGTCCGCGCCCAACCTGTTCGAGGGCATCTCCTCGCAGGACGCCGCGGTCGAGCTGTCCGGCCAGCTCAACGCGCTGGCGACCTCGCTGATGAAGATTTCCAACGACCTGCGCTGGATGAACTCCGGCCCGCTCGCCGGCCTGGGTGAAATCGAATTGCCTGCCCTGCAACCCGGTTCCTCGATCATGCCCGGCAAGGTCAACCCGGTGATCCCCGAGGCGATGGCGATGGTCTGTGCCCAGGTGATGGGCAACCACGTTGCCATCACCATCGCCGGCCAGAGCGGCAACTTCCAGCTCAACGTGATGCTGCCGCTGGTGGCCTACAACCTCCTGCAGTCGATCGAACTGCTGGCCAACGCCTCGGTGCAACTGGCCGACGCCGCCATCGCCGGTTTCACCGTGCGCAAGGACCACGTCGCCGAGGCCGTCTCGCGCAACCCGATCCTGGTCACCGCGCTCAACCCGGTGATCGGCTACGAAAAAGGCGC
Source organism: uncultured Aquimonas sp. (assembly GCA_964617405.1). GTDB lineage: Bacteria > Pseudomonadota > Gammaproteobacteria > Xanthomonadales > Xanthomonadaceae > Denitratimonas. The sequence goes on from CAZTXX010000088.1 coordinate 1,501, forward strand.
CGCCACCGCCAAAAAGGCCTACAAGGAAGGCCGACCAATCCTGGACGTGGCCCTGGAAACCACCGGGCTGTCGGAGAAGGAGCTGAAGAAGCTGCTGGACCCGGCGCTGCTGGCCAAGGGCGGGATCCACGGCTGACCGGCGTGGCGCAATCGGTCGGGGCGTGTACGCGACCGATTGCGTGAAGGCGCCCTACCCGCGCAGCGCCTCCAGCCGGGTCACCGCCTCGCGCAAGTTCGCCATCGAGTTGGCGGTGGAAAAACGCACGAATCGCGCGGTTTCGGCCTGGCCGAAGTCGCGTCCCGGGGTGAGCGCGATGTGACCGCGCCTGAGCATCTCGAAGGCGAAGTCCCAACTGTTGTCCACGCCCAGCCGCTCGAACCAGGACGAGGCATCGGCCCAGGCATAGAAGGCGCCGTCCGGCATCACCGGCACGTGGAAGCCGAGGCGTTCCAGCTCGGGAATGAAGACATCGCGCCGCAGTCGGAACTCGGCACGGCGGCGTTCGCATTCGGCCAGGCTCTCGGGTTCGAAACAGGCCAGCGCGGCGTGCTGGGCGATAACGCTGGGGCAGATGAAAAGGTTTTGCGCCAGCCGCTCCAGCGCCGGCACCAGCGCTTCGGGCACCACCAACCAGCCCAGGCGCCAGCCGGTCATGCAGAAATACTTGGAAAAACTGTTGATGCTGATGATGTCCTCGCCCAGCGCCAGGCCGGTTTGGCCGAAGGCTGCATCGTGGCTGAGGCCGAGGTAGATCTCGTCGAGCAGGGTGATGCCGCCCTTTTCCCGCACGAACCCGTGGATGCGGCGCAGCTCCTCCGGTTCGATCGAGGTGCCGGTGGGGTTCGAGGGCGAGGCCAGCAGCACGCCACGCGTGGCCGCGCCCCAATGTGCCTCCACCCTGGCGGCACTGAGCTGGTAGCGCTCCTGCGCGCTGGCGGGAATCAGCACCGGCCGGCCCTCGGCCGCCATCACGAAGTGACGGTTGCAGGGATAGCCGGGATCGGCCATCAGGACCTCGTCACCGGCTTCGACCAGCGCCAAACACGCCAGGTGCAACGCCGCCGAAGCCCCGGCCGTGACCACGATGCGCGAAGCCGGCACGTCCACGCCGAAACGCTGCCCGTACCAGCCGCTGATGCGCTCGCGCAGCTCACCCAGGCCCAGCGCCGGGCTGTATTGGGTTGCCCCATCGCGGATGACGCGCTCGGCGGCTTGCTGTACCAGGGGCACCGCGGTGAAGTCAGGCTCGCCGATATTGAGCGCGATGACCGGTCGGTCGCTGTCGGCAACCTCGCGCGCAAGCTGCGCGGCGGCCTTGCCGACTTCCATCACGTAGAACGGTTCGATGCGCTCGGCGCGGCGGGTGATCCGCATGGGTACTTCATCCCGGATGGCACGACGCCCCGGCCACCACAGCAGCCGGAGCGTTGCAAGGTTGCGGTTTCAGTGGCCTGCGGCGTCAGCCGGCAAAGTCCACCACCAGTACGGCACGGCGGTTGCTGCGGCCATCCTCGTGGCTCTTGCCGGCATCGATCGCACGCTTGGCGTCCTTGCCGTAGCTGACGGCGCGCACGCGCTCGGCGGTCAGCCCGCCCTGGGCGACGAGGTAATCGCGCACCGCGTCGGCACGCTTCTGCCCGAGACGATCGTTGTAGCCCTTGGAACCCGCCGAATCGGTGAAGCCTTCCACCGTGACCACGGCATTGCCATGGTGCTCGCGGATGACCCGCGCGAAATCATCCAGCCCGGCCTTGTATTGATCCGGCAATTCGGACTGGTCGAACTCGAAATACACCATGTTGTCGACCTGGATGCGGCCTTCCAGCTCGGCAAGCTTCGCATCATGGGCCGCAAGGCGCTGCTCCAAACTGGAGCGCAGGCTGTCGATCTGCTGCTGGAGCTGCTGATCGCCGGCCTGGATTTCACTGCGTAGCTGGCTGACGGTGGCGTCGAGGTCGGTCTTCTTGACGTACTGCCCGCAACCGCCCAAGGCCAGTGCCGCCACTGCGGCCACGGCCAAGGGCAGCATCCGCACGTTGCGCATTTGCATGATTGTTTTCCTTCTCTTGCTGGACAAAGTGCAATGTCCCCTGTCAAACATCCACTGCAGCCCAAGGGTAACGCATGTTGCAGGCGCGCCGCCGCACCGTGCCCTTGATCGTCATGCTGCATGGCAGCATCCATCTACAATGCACCACGCCACCAAGGAGACTTGCATGCCCGCTGACACACGCTCCCGGAGCATCACCGTACTCGGCTCCGGCTTTGCCGGGCTTTCGCTGATCCGCGAGCTGCGCCGGCGCGACGCCGCGGTGGCCATCACCCTGATCTCACCGCGCGCCGAGTTGCACTACCTGCCCGGCATCATCTGGATCCCGAGCGGCAGGCGCCGGCGTGAGGATCTCATCGTGCCGCTGGGCAACTTCCTGCGCCGCCAGCGGGTGAACTTCGTCGCCGCCGAGGTCACCGGCCTGTCCGACGACGCCCGCATCGTGCGCACCACGCAAGGCGAGGTGCCCAACGACGGCCTGGCCATCGCCACCGGCGGGCGCTTCATCAAGAAGCTGCCGGGCATCGAGCACGCCATCACCCCCTGCGAGGGCATCGAGGCGGCCGAGCGCATTCGCGATCGCCTGCGTGAAATGGACGGCGGACGCATCGCCATCGGCTTTGGCGGCAACCCGAAAGAGCCCATCGCCATGCGCGGCGGGCCGATGTTCGAGTTCCTGTTCGGGATCGACCAGCAGCTGCGCCGCGAGGGTCGGCGCGAACGCTTCGAACTGACCTTCTTCAGCCCCTCCACCACCCCCGGCAACCGCCTGGGTTCGAAGACGGTGGACTACCTGCTCAAGGAAATGGCCCGGCGCGGCATCCACACCCACCTGGGCCACAAGATGTTGCGCTTCGAGGCCGACCGGGTGGTGACCGAGGGTGGTGAATTCGGTGCGGACCTGATCCTCTTCATGCCCGGCCTGACCGGCAACGCCTGGCTCGACCAGAGCCCCCTGCCGCGCTCGCCCGGCGGCCTGGTGCAGGCCGACGCGCACTGCCGCGTGCCCGGGTTCGAGCGCGTGGTCGTGGCCGGCGACACCGGCAGCTTCCCCGGCCCGGACTGGATGCCCAAGCAGGCCCACATGGCCGACCTGCAGGCCAAGGCCGCCGCCGCGAACCTGCTGGCCGACCTCGACGGCCACCCATCCAGCGAAACCTTCGCCACCGAGCTGATGTGCATCATCGACTCGCTCGACCGCGGCGCCCTGGTCTGGCGCACCGAGAAGCGCAGCCTCCTGCTGCCCTCCAGCCGGGTGTTCCACTGGATGAAGCGCGGTTTCGAGCGGAAGTACCTGAGGCAGTACCGCTGAGGAATCTCCGAACAAGTGGTGTTTTCTCGTCACTCCCGCGAAGGCGGGCATGACGGCCTTACTCAGACCTTCCCTGAGTCACTCCGGCGCCGGCCGCTTGCCGAGCTTTCGCTGCAGCGAGCGCCGGTGCATGCCGAGCAGACGCGCGGCGGCGGAAATATTGCCGCCGGTTTCGGCCAGGGCCTGCTGGATGTGCTCCCACTCGATCCGCGCCAGCGGCGTCATCGCGGCGGGCTCCGGGGATTCGTCGGACTCCTCGCCCGCCACCGCACGCAAGATCGCGTCGAGCGATGCCGGCTTGGGCAGATAGTCGTCCGCGCCGCGCTTGATCGCCTCCACGGCGGTCGCGACGCTGGCGTAGCCGGTGACCAGCACGATGCGCAGGGCGGGAAACTCCGCGCGCAGCGGCGCGATCAGGTCGAGCGAGCTGCCGTCGCCCTCGGCGAGCTTGAGGTCGAGCAGGGCAAAATCCGGGCGATGCTCGCGCGCGAGCTGCAGGGCTTCGTCCGGACGCGAGGCAGCGAACGTCTCGATGCCACGACGCTGCAGCGCACGCGCCAGGGTGCGCAGGTAGAGCGCGTCGTCGTCGAGCAGCAGGCCGCGGGTCACCCCTCGCCCCCTTCCAAGGGCACGCGGAACCGCACGCGCGTGCCGCCGCCCGCGGCGGCCTCGATCACGAGTTCACCCCCCAGCCGCTCGATCGCCGCGCGCGACAGCGCCAGCCCCACGCCCATGCCCTCGGGCTTGCCGCTGCGGAACAGGGCAATGCGCGTTCCGGGGGACTCGGGACCGAAACCGCGACCGTAATCACGCACCTGACCGATCAGAAACCCATCCTCGCAGCGCATCGCCAGCGCCACCCGCGCATCGCCGGCCGATTCGCCAGCGTCGGCGGCGTTGTCCAGCAGCGCGCGCAGCAGGTGTCCGACCGTGGCATCCACGCGCACGCCCGGCGGCAGGACGGCTTCGCGCGCCAGCGCCACCGCCGGGCGCAGCAGGCTCCAGCGCGCCACCACCTGCTCGGGATCGATGCGCTCACCCAACCGCGCGGCGCGGGCCAGCTCGCGCACCCGGTCGCGGCAGGTTTCGGCCAGGGCGCGCAGCAGGGCGATGTCCTCATCCACCGCCTCGGGCAGATCGGCGCGCGCGTCCAGCTCGTCGAGCGCCAGCAGCATGGTCGCCAGCGGCGTGTTCAGCTCATGCGCCACCGAGGCCGCGTGCGTCGCCAGCGCGAGGATGCCCTCGTCGCGCGCGAAGCGCTCGCGCAGACGCGCCAGCTCCGCCATGCGCTCGCGCCGCTGCGCTGCCATGCGCGCCAGGAAATACGCGAACACGGCGGCGGAGAGGACGAAATTCACCGCCATGCCCCACAGGTGCAGATCGAAGCCGTCCATCGCCAGCGCGTGCACGTGCGGCAGCGGTCGCCCGAACGCGGCGGCCAGCGCATAACCCAGCCCACACAGGGCCGCCGTCGCGTAGATCCAGCGCTGCGGCAGGGCCAGCGCGGCGAAGGCGATGGGCAAAAGGAACAGCGAGGTGAAGGGATTGGCCGGCCCGCCACTGCATCCGATCAGGAAGGCCAGCACGGCCACGTCCACGGCGATGTGGACGAACACTTCTCGCGGCGACCCCTCGCCTTCCTGCCGCGCGCGCCTCGAGGCGAAGCCGTTGAACGCAGCCAGCAAGCCGATGACCGCCACCATTGGCCACAGCGGCAGCGGCACGCCCAGGCCGAGAACCACGCACGCCACCGCCACGCTCTGCCCGGCGACGGCGAACCAGCGCAAGGTGACGAGGGTGGCGATGAGAGAGGTGCGGTCGGCGGTCATCCCGAAAGCATGCCACCGATGCCAGGCGGCGCCATCAGTAGTTGAAATCCAGCTTCAGCCACGCGCTGCGTCCCGGCTCCAGGATGCGCACGCGCTCGGCGGGGTAGCCGAAGTCGGCGCTGCCGGCGAGGTTCAGGTGCTCGGCGTAGGCGCGGTCGAACAGGTTGTCGATGCCGGCCGAGAGGCGCAGGTACTGGCCCAGCCGCACCGCGCCGTTGATCGCCAGCGTACCGAAGCCCTTGCTCGCGCCGAAATCCTGTCCGACCACGTTGCCCTGGCCTACGGCGACCCGATCCTGCGCATCGACCAGACGCCAGAGCAGGCCCAGCGACCAGTCGCCCGTGTCCCAGGCTGCGGTGGTGCGCAGCTCCAGCGGCGGCATCTGCGGCAGGGGTGTGCCGGCATCGCGGTTCTCGCCCCAGGCGCGGGCGAGCGTGGCGCCGAGCTTGAGGGCATCCAGCGCGCGGTATTCCACGCCGGCCTCGGCGCCGCGGATGGCCGCATCGACGTTGTCGGCACGGGTGCTCGCGCCCATCATGCCGCCGCTGCCGTAAGTGAACAGGATGTAGTCGTCGATGCGCCCGGCATAGGCGTTGAGCCACGCATCAAGCCGCTGCGAGCGGTAGCTCAGGCCGGCGTCCAGCTGCGTGGTGCGTTCGGGCCGCACGCCGTCGAAGGCGTTGATCGAGCCCATCGGCCCGGCGCCGCGGGAAAACAGCTCCCAATAATCCGGCATGCGGCCCACGTGGCCAGCACCGAGGTAGGCGCCCAGGCGCTCGCGTCGCCATTCGTGGCGCACAAAGCCGCTGCGCAGGGTTTCGCGGCGGGTGAGGCCGGAGGTCGAGCCCATAGCACCGTCCATGTCCATCTTCGCCTCGGCGTGCATGTGGCCCATATCGCCGTCGCCGCGCTGATCCGTGGCGCTGGCGCGATCCAGACGTAGGCCGGCGACCCAGCGCGAGGCGGCACCGCGGCTCAGTGTCGCTTCCGCGAACGCACCGCGATTGCGCAGGTTGGCGTCGGTTTCCCACGGTTTGTGCACATGCATGCCGCGCCCCATCGCGCTGCGCGCACGATGTCGGCCGTTTTGCGCATCCACGCCGGCGGTGACTTCCCAGTTTGCCCAGACGAAGTGCGCCGCCGCGCGGCCGCCCTGCGTCAGGCGATCCACGTTCGAGCCCATCGGCATGGGCATCGGGCCCATAGGGTTGGGATCGCGCAGGCTGTAGTTGTCCATCAGGTGATCGACATAGTTGCGGTAGGCGCTGGCTTCGATGCGGCGCAGCGCGCCGTCGAGGCCGGATTTTTCGAAGCGCAGCGTGCGCGAGTCGCGCGCGAACATCGCGCCATCCATGCCGCGCCCGGCGTAGCGCGCCTCGCCGTCGCCGCGACCAAGGCCGAATTCGAGCACGGTATTCTCATCCGGCGTCCAGCCGATCGCCGCGTCGGCGCTCCACTTGTCCCACAGCGAGGGCACGCGGCTGCCGTCACCGGCCCGGTAGTCGTCGGCTTCCGAGGTGTTGCCGCTCAGGCGTACATAGCCTTGCGGCAGCCCCGCGCTGGCATCGACCACCACGTCGCGGCGGCCGTTGGAACCGGTCAGCACGCCGCCCGAGGCCTGCACCCCGGCCTGCGAAAAGCGCGGCACGTCGCGCTCGAAACGCACCGTGCCGGCCGATGCGCCCGGCCCCCACAGCACCGTCTGCGGACCTTTCACCACCACCAGGCGGTCGAAGGTTTCCGGCGAGACGTAGGACATCGGGTTGTCCATCCGCGCCGGGCACGCGCCGGGCATGCTGCCGTCGTTGGACACCAGGTTCAGGCGCGAGCCGAACATGCCGCGCAGCACCGGATCGCCGTTGCTGCCGCCGTTGCGGATGGCGCTGAAGCCGGGAATCGTCTTGAGGTAGTCGGCACCGTCGCTGGCCGGCACCGGCTGGCGCGGCAGCTT
>CAZTXX010000089.1:0-8611 GCA_964617405.1 uncultured Aquimonas sp.
ATGCCCGCGCGTTTCCCGGCGGCACAGGATGTGCCATCGGGAAACCCCGGCCCCGACTCACGAACCCGGAAGGCTTCATCTTCCGGGCGGGCCGCTGGGGTGTCCTTCTCTTTGGTTTCTTTCTCTTGGACAAGCAAGAGAAAGAAACTCGGCCGCCGCCGAGGCGGTCGAAACCCTGCGGCAGCATCAAATACAAAGCACAAGAAGCAGTAACGGTGAGCCTAGCCACAGCAGTATGCGCCGCCACCGCCGAGGCAGTCGAACCCGCATCAACGCCCAACCCACGCCAGCACCGTGATTTCCTCGCGGTCGTGATAGAGCTGCCGCGCCCGGGTTTGCACCCGCACCCCGGCGTCGGCGCAGCGTGCGTGGAAGTCGACCAGGTTGGCCTGCACTTCCGCGTAGCGTTTTTTCATCGGCAGCTTGAGATTGAAGATCGCGCGTTGGCACCAGCCGTGGATGAACCAGTCGGCCATGCGTGCGGCGACGCGGCGCGGTTGTTCGACCATGTCGCAAACCATCCAGTCGACCGGGCGGGGTGGTTGCCAGGTGAAGCCATCCGCACGCAGGTGTTCAACCAAGCCGCTGTCCAGCAAGGAAGGTTGCAGCGGGCCATTGTCGATCGCGGTCACGCATACATGGCGGCGCATCAGGATGAAGCTCCAGCCTCCCGGTGCGGCGCCAAGGTCAGCGGCACTCATGCCAGGTTGCAGCCAGCGCGCGCGCTCATCGGGGCTCATCAGGGTTTCCAGGGCCTCTTCGAGCTTGGCGGCGGAGCGGCTCGGTGCTTCTTTCGGCACGCGCAGGCGCGCGATGCCTTGCGGCCAAAGGCGCAGTCCTTGCGGTTGGGTAATCCCGAGCACGGCGTGGGTGCCGGAAAGAAAGCAGACATGCAGGCACCCTTGTCGCGAGTCGGCAGTCGGTGCAAGCCGTCCGTCGCGCCGCAAGGCAGGGCGCAATGCATTGGCGAAGCTTCGAGCCAATGCGGCGAGTGGACGCGCGGCATCGGAGTCGGGGTGCTCGACGATCAGCTCGCCGACACGCGTCAGGCCCGCCGAGTCCAACGCATCGAGCATCGGTGATACGCGATCCTCACGGGGCAGGTCGGGCAGGTCGGCCAGCACGCGCACGCATTGGCGCGCGAAGATGAGGTCCCAAGGGCCGGGGACGGGCAGCGATGGTGGGGTCACGAACGCATGGAAACGCACCCAGCCCGTGCCACGGCTGGCTTCCGGGTAGCCGCCCAGCTCATGCCGTGCCGCCCAGTCCGCGATTTCCGCCGCGGCCTCGGGTTCAAAGCCTGCCCGGCACAGGATCAGAAAGCCCATGGCTTCAGTAACTGGCGCCGCCACGGTGGGCGTAATGGTCGAGCACGGCGCGCGCCGCCGCGCGATCGATTCCTTCACGCACCGTGATGCCACGTTTCTCCAGTTCGCCGCGCCAGTCGGTCGGCAAGGGGCCTTCGTCGAACTCGGTCAGTTCCATGATGTCGGCAGCGCTGGCACCGATCAGAAGGGTGTCGATGCCGGCCCAGAAGGTCGCGCCGTAACACATGCAGCAGGGCTGTCCCGAGGCGGCGAGCGTGACGCCCGGATGGCCTTCGTTGATCCGCGCACGGCCTGTGCGCGCCTGGGCGATGAGGTAGGCCATCATTTCGGCGTGCGCCACCGAGCTGCGTTCCGGCACTACGCGATTGACACCCACCGCGATCAAGCGGTGCCCGGCATCGAAGATCGCGGCACCGAAAGGCCCACCGGTGCCACGTTCGACGTTGATCGCGGACAGGCGCACCGCCAGTGCCATCTTGTGCTCGTCGTCCGGATACGCGGCATTGAAATCGACTTCATCGTCGATCCAGTCGGGCAGGGTCAGGCTTGCTTGGTGTTGCGACATCTCGGATATCCCGGTTCTCTCAGAAAACGGTGACGCGGTTGGCTTCGGGACGCAGCATCGAATCCTTGCCGACCTTGCAATGGAAGGCTTCGGCAAACGGCGTGAGATTGGACAGCGGGCCGTTGACGCGCCATTTCGCCGGCGCGTGCACGTCGATGCTGGCCAGCAGTTGCAGCTCCTCGTCGCGATAGTTGCGCCGCCACAGCCGGGCATACGAGAGGTAGTAACGCTGCGCCGCGGTGAGCGTGCCCACGTCGGGTTGCGGGCCGAGGCTGTCGAGCGCGGCGCGGGCGATTTCCACGCCGGCAAGGTCGGCGATGTTCTCGGCCAGGGTGAGACGGCCGTTGACCTTCAGCTGGCCCAGCACCGGGTAGGCGTCGTACTGCGCGCGCAAGGGTTCAAAACGTGAATTGAAGGCCAGGGTGTCGGCTTCCTGCCACCAGGGTGCGATGCGGCCCTGGGCATCGAAACGGCCGCCGATGGCATCGAAGCCCCGCATCAGCTCGTGCGCCACGATGCTGCCGAGCGCACCGTAGTTGATCGCCACATCACCTGTCGCATCGAAGATCGGCGGCTGCATCAGCCCGGCAGGCAGGATCAACTGGTTGCGCGCGGGATCGTAGTAGACGTTGACGGCCTGGGCCGACTGCGGCCATTGCCATTCCTCGCGGACCTTGTCCACTGCTTCCATGTGTTTGCGATGCAGCCAGCCCACCAGGGTCAGCACGTTGTCGGCATACGTGGGTGAGTCGAGCTTCACGTCGCGATAGTCGAATTCCGCATCCGGCCCGCCAAGTTTGAGGTCCACCGAATCGATCTTCTCGAGCGCTGCCATGCGCGCCTGGGTGCCGAGCCAGGGAGCCTGTTCCAGCTTGCCGCGCAAACTGAGGCGAACATTCTCCACCAGCGCTTCGGCTGCTTCGCGCGCTGCGGGCGGGTAGTGGGCGCGCAGGTAGCTCTGGCCGAGCGCGGGGCCAAGCAACGTGTCCACCATGGTCAACACGCGGCGCCAGCGCGGCATTGGCTCCTGCGAGCCACGCAAGGTACGCAGGTACATGGCATCGTGCGCGTCGACGAAGCCTTGTGAGAGGAAGGGCGCCATCGCGTGCGCCACATGGAAGCGCAGGTAGGCGCGCCACTGCTCCGCGGTCAGGCTGTCGATCAGCGCGTTGGCTTCGCGGAAGAAGGCGCTGTGGGCAAGGGAAATGCTGGGGATCTTGGCGATCCCCTGGGCCTTCATGAACTTCGACCACGCCAGAGCGGGGTAGCTCTTGTCGAGCTCCTTCACGGAGACCACGCGATAGGAAACGACCGGATCGCGCAGTTGCAGGAGCGTGAGCGAGGCCAGCGCCAGGCGCTTTTCGATGGCCAGCACCATTTCCGCTTCCGCCGCCGGAGTATGGCTTCCGCTCAGGGTGAGCAATCGCTCGATATAGCCCAGGTAGGCGGTCAGCAGCAGGCGGGTTTCCGCGTCTTCACGCAAGTAGTAGTCACGATCCGCGAGGCCGAGCCCGCCCTGGTTGGCGTAGACGATGCGTTTGGCCGGGTTTTGCAGGTCGTCGTTGACGCCAAAGTCGAACAGCACCGGAATCCCGCGTGCATGCAGTTCGGCGATGACCGGCGCGACATCGCGCACCTTGGCGATCTTGTCGATGCGGGCCAGCAACGGCTGCAGCGGTCTGGCCCCGGCGGCTTCCACCGCCGCCTCGTTCATGCCGCTGGCGTACAGCGCACCGAGGACCTTGTCGACGTGGTTCTCGCTGCCGCCGGCCTGTTCGAGCAGGCTGCGTTGCTGCATCAGCCCTTGCAGGCCGACCTCCTCGAAGGTGCCCCAACTGGCAAACCCGGCCGGCACCGGATTGGCTTCGAGCCAGCCGCCATTGGCGTGCTGGTAGAAGTCCGTGCAGGCTGGAGTGCGGGTGTCGAACTGGCGTGCGTCAAGCATGTTGCCCGTCTGGGCGTGCAGGGCAGGTGCGGCGAGGAAAAAGAGCAGGGCGGTCAATCGCATGGAGATAGGTCGGATCGGTTGAAAACGCAGGGAAAGCCCGTCTGCCCATGGCAGGTCGGGCAGGAAAGGGGTGGATCAATGGACGAACGTGGCCAGCCCGAGATCGCGTGGCCTGGAGTCGCTTGCGGTCAGCGTGACAAAGCGCGGGGCATTGCGGGTGGTGCCGGTCAGCAAAGCCAGACAAGCCGGCACATAGGCGCTGGCCGGAGTGATGCTGGCGGGATCTTCGGCAAAGAACGCCTGTGCACGCAGCGCTGTCCGCATCGGCCCAGGCTGAATGCCACGAACCTGGATGCCGGAGTTTTCCAGTTCCTCGCCGAGGATATCCACCAGGCCACGCAGCGCTTGCTTGGCGACCCCGTAAGGCCCCCAAAACGCCTGCGTCGTGCGCGTTGGGTCATCGAGCAGAAACAGCACCTGCGCCTCACCTACCTTGCGCAGCGTCGGAATGCAGGCGCGGGTGAGCAGGAAGGGGGCGGTGAGATTCACGTGCATGCCGGTGAACCAGTCTTCCAGCGGCATGTTCTGCAGCGAGGCCAGACCCTTGAACTCGGCAGCGGCATGGATGATGCCGTTGAGCCGGCCATATTCACCCTCGATGGCTTCAGCCATGGCGGTGTAGTCGTCGGGCGTGGCGCCGGCAAGATCCAGTGGATAGATCGAGGCCGACCCAGTGCCGGAGGCGGAGATCGCATCGTGCAAGCGGATCAATTTCGGTACACGGCGCCCCAAGAGGATCACATCCGCGCCTGCCGAGGCGCAGGCGCGCGCCATCGCGTCGCCGAATCCGCCGTTGGCGCCGGTGACCAGGTAGGTCTTGCCGGCCAACGCCGCCTTGCCGGATGCCTGACTCATCGGGCGTCCCGACTCGCTTCGGCCATCATGGTCTGCAACTCGCCCTGCTCGTGCAGCTCGGTGGTGATGTCGCTGCCGCCGATGAGCTCGCCGCCGATGAACAACTGCGGGAAGGTCGGCCAGTTGGAATAGCGCGGCAACTGCGCACGGATTTCAGGATCCGCCTGGATATTGATGGCATGGAACGGCACGCCACAGGCCTCCAATGCCTGCACGGCGCGCTCGGAGCAGCCACACATCGGGTACTCCGGCGTACCTTTCATGTAGAGCAGCACAGGGTGTGCGGCCAACTGCGTGCGGATACGTTGGATTGCGCTCATCTCGCTCCATGAGTCGGCGGAAGGAACAGGGAAACCGACGCCGGCACGAATCGCCGGGCGGAGCTAGAATTGTAGCCGCTAACCACCGTGCGCCGCGCGTGCACTTTCGCCAACCTCATTGAAGGAGAGCCCAATGGCCATTGAACTTCCCCCGCTTCCCTATGACCGCAGCGCGCTTGAGCCGCACATTTCGGCCGAAACCATCGATTACCACTATGGCAAGCATCATCAGGCCTACGTCACCAACCTGAACAACCAGATCAAGGGCACCGATCTGGAAGACGCTTCGCTGGAAACCATCGTGCGCAAGGCGCAGGGCGGCATGTTCAACAACGCCGCGCAGGTCTGGAACCACAACTTCTACTGGCAGTGCCTGGCTCCCAATGGCGGCGGCGCGCCTTCGGGCAAGCTGGCCGAGGCGATCGACAAGGCCTTCGGTTCATTCGACGCCTTCAAGGAAGAGTTCACCAAGCTTTCGATCGGCACTTTCGGCTCCGGCTGGGGCTGGCTGGTACAGCGCACCGATGGCGCGCTGGGTCTGGTGAGCACCTCCAATGCCGGTACGCCGATCACCGGTGACGACACCCCGCTGCTGACCTGCGACGTGTGGGAACACGCCTACTACATCGACTACCGCAATGCCCGCCCCAAGTACCTGGAGCACTTCTGGAACCTGGTGAACTGGGAGTTCGTGGCCAGCCGCCTGAAGTAAGGCCGCAAAGCCATCCGAATGCAGGCGCCCGGAGCCAGGCTCCGGGCGCTTTGCGTTCGGCCCGCCGCCCGGAATTTCCTCCATGACCACGCTCTCCGCCGCCATCCTCCTGTTCCTGATCCTCGATCCGCTGGGCAACGTGCCGCTGTTCCTTAGCCTTTTGCGCACGCTGCCGCCGAAGCGCCAGCGCTACGTGTTGGCGCGCGAACTGCTGATCGCGCTCGGAGTGCTGCTGCTGTTCCTGTTCGCCGGGCAGGCGATCCTCGCCGCCATGCACCTGCGCGAGGAGTCGGTATCCATCGCCGGGGGCATCGTCCTGTTCCTGATCGGCCTGCGCATGATCTTTCCGCCGGCGGACGGCCTGCTCGGCCACCAGCCCGAAGGCGAGCCGTTCATCGTGCCGATGGCCATTCCGCTGATCGCCGGGCCTTCCGGCATGGCGGCGGTTATCCTGATGGCGTCCAACGACCCCTCACGGCTGGGGGACTGGGCGCTGGCGCTGTTCATGGCCTGGCTGGCCACGGCCGCCATCCTGTTTTCCGCAACCTTTCTCTACAAGGTGCTGGGCCACCAGGTGCTCACGGCGGTCGAGCGCCTGATGGGCATGCTGCTGGTGGCGCTTTCGGTGCAGATGCTGCTTGACGGACTGAGTGCCTACCTGACGCCATGAGCAGGACATCGACACCGGGTGGTTTTGCCTGCCGCGACGGGCAATGATCCAATAGGCGGCCTGCCGCCTGTTTCAATTCCCCTTCCACATCCGACGGAATCTTCGCCTTGTCCTTCTTTTCTGCCGTACCCCTTGCTCCCGACGACCCCATCCTCGGCCTGACCGACGCTTGGCGCGCCGATCCGCGCAGCCCCAAGGTGAACCTTGGCGTGGGTGTCTACTATGACGAACACGGCCGGCAGGTGCTGCCTGAATCGGTGATGCGCGCCGAGGCGACGCTTACCGCGCGACGTCGCTCGCGCAGCTACATCCCGATCGACGGACTACCCGATTACGACCGCGCCATCCAACGCCTGGTGTTCGGCGATGCCTGTGAAGCGGTGGATGCCGGGCGTGTGGTGACCGCACAGACCCTGGGCGGAACCGGCGCGCTGCGTGTGGGTGCCGATTTCCTCAAGGCCACTTTGCCGATGGCGCGCGCGGCCATCAGCCGTCCAAGCTGGCCCAACCACCGCGTGCTGTTCGCCGCAGCCGGCTTCGACGTGGAGGAGTACCCGTACTACCACGCGCCGAGCCACGGGGTGGACTTCGAAAGCATGCTGGCGGCCATGAAGGCGATGCAGGCCGGCACGGTCGTGGTGCTGCACGCCTGCTGCCACAATCCGACCGGTGCCGACCTCACCACCGCGCAGTGGCACGAAGTCGCCGCGACGGTGCGCGAACGCGGGCTTCTCCCGTTCGTGGACATGGCCTATCAGGGCTTCGACCAAGGTATCGCGGAAGACGCGCAAGGCATCGGCATCCTGCTGGAAGCCGGCATCGAAACCGTGCTGGTGGCCAATTCCTGCTCCAAGTCGTTCTCGCTCTATGGTGAGCGCGTCGGCGCCTTGTCGCTGGTATGCGCCTCGGCCGACGAGGCCGCCCGTGTGCGCTCGCAGGTCAAGCAGACCATTCGCGCCACCTATTCCAACCCGCCCACCCACGGTGCGGCGCTGGTGGCGACCATCCTCGACGATCCTTACCTGCGCAGCCAATGGGAAGGCGAAGTGGCGCAGATGCGCGACCGCATCAAGGCGATGCGGCGTGGTCTGGTTGAGAAGCTGGCAGCCCACGGGCGACCGGATTTCGATTTCATCGATCGCCAGATCGGCATGTTTTCCTATTCGGGCCTGAGCGCCGCGCAGGTGCAGCGCCTGCGCGACGAGTTCGCGATCTACGCGGTGGCCTCCGGGCGAATCTGCGTGAGCGCGCTGAACGAGGGCAACCTCGATTACGTCGCGGACGCCATCGCCCAGGTGGCGCGATGAGCGCAGCCCCGGGCCTGCCGATCCTGACGATCGACGGGCCTTCCGGCTCCGGCAAGGGCACCATCAGTCGCATCGTGGCACAGCGCCTAGGCTGGCATTATCTGGACTCGGGCGCGCTGTACCGGGCCATCGGCGTGGCTGCGGGCTGGGCCAATGCCGACCTCTCCGACCCGGTGGCACTGGCCCGCCTGGCCATGGATACCGACATCGCCTTTTCCACCGACGGCAGCGCCGAGCCGCGGGTGCTGGTGGATGGCGTGGACGCCACCGACGAACTGCGTACCGAAACGGCCGGCGCGGCGGCCTCGGCGATCGCCGCCGTACCGCAGGTGCGCAGCGCCCTGTTCGAAAAGCAACGCTCCTTTTTGCGCCCGCCGGGGCTGGTCGCGGACGGGCGCGACATGGGCACCGTGGTGTTCCCGGAAGCGCAATGCAAGGTGTTTCTCACCGCGAGCGCACAGGAGCGCGCCCTGCGTCGCCATAAACAGTTGAGAGATAAAGGGCTTGACGTTACAATTGACGTCTTGCTGCGCGAAATACAGGCCCGCGATGCGCGCGATGCGCAACGCACCGTGGCGCCGTTGAAGCCGGCGCCTGATGCCATCAACGTGGACACCACGGGCGTTCCGGTCGAAGCCGTCGTCGAGCGAGTGCTGGATCTGGTCAAGGCATCTGGTCGCGGGTAACCGCGCAACCAGGGGCAATTCGCCGTTTCCGCAGCAGGCAAGGTCCCGGGGCCGCAAGGCTGCCGGGTGTTTTTCTTTCAACCCATGGTGGGTCGCCCCAGGTGACCCGTGTGTTCAACCGAGTAGACAACCAATGACTGAATCATTTGCAGAACTGTTC
>CAZTXX010000090.1:0-7349 GCA_964617405.1 uncultured Aquimonas sp.
GTGAAACCAACCTGAGCTGTGCCCAGACCAACGGCGTGCGCCCCTGCGCCAACCTTGGCGATTACGAGCTGCTGGGCTACGGCACCTATGCCCAGAACATCAACATCGACGAGGCGCGCGTGCGTGGCGCCGAACTGGCCAGCCGCTACGAATTCTCCGATGCCTTCTCGCTGCGCGCCAACTACACCTACACCGACAGCGAACAGTTGAGCGGCACAAGCAAGGGCCTGCCGCTCACCAATACCGCCGAGCATATGGCCAACACCACGCTGGAATGGCTGGCGACCGAGAAGTTCAGCATGCAGCTGATGGGCGAATACCGCTCCAAGCGCTATCGCGGCAGCCTCGATGCCAATGGCAACCCGCAGTACTACGAGGGCTATACCGTGTTCCACCTCGGCGGGCAGTACCGCTTCACCGAGAACCTCTCGTTTGCGGCACGCATCAACAACCTGCTGGACGAGGATTTCACCAGCTTCCAGACCGTTTGGACCCAAGGCACCGACGGCAGCTACTCGCCCAGCTATCTGGACGACTACAACAACAAGGACAAGTCGCGGAACCTGTGGCTGAGCCTGAACCTGTCGTTCTGAGGCAGGGGAAACCCGCAGAGCCTCTGAAACCGCACCACGGATCCCGGCTCTCGCCGGTATGACGACCAGCTCAAAGGCTTCTCAAGCCACGCAGGTTCGATCACGCCCCTGCGCCTTCGCGGCGTAGAGGGCGTGATCGGCACGTCCAAGCATGGTTTCCAAGGTATCGTTTTCCCGCCACGTCGTCAGGCCGATGCTGACCTTGCAACCAAAGGCATGGCCATCATCCGAGGCCTTGTGGATGCGTTCGGCCACGGCCAGTGCGGCCTGCCTGCCGGTGCCGGGCAGCATCAGCACGAACTCCTCGCCACCATAACGGCCAAAGCGGCTGCCCGGCGCCAGGATGGCCTGGACCTGACGGGCGAAGTGCTGCAACACCCTGTCGCCGTGCTGATGGCCGTGGCTGTCGTTGATCTGCTTGAAGTGGTCGATGTCCATGATCATCAGTGCCGCGCCGTGCTGATTGCGCGGTGCACGGGCGATCTCTTCCTCACAGTGCCGCAACAACGAATGCCGGTTGTGGATGCCGGTGAGGTGGTCGTAGCGCGCTTGCCTGGCGTTCTCCATCGCCAGCCGATCGGTGGCCAGCAGGATGGCGCCGATTGAGTACATCAACTGGGCCACGGCGAAACTGCCAACGTACACGGACTGCATCAGCGTCTGCTCGTAGAAATCCTGGATCCCTCCCAGCTGTATCAGACGCAATGCGATCACCACGATGTGCACCGTCAATACGCAGGCGATGAGGTAGATCGGCAGCCGCTTCTCCCTGTACCGCAGCATCGTTACCAGGATACTCAGGTAGATCGTTTCAAGCGCCACGATCATGGCGAACAGGCGCGGGGCATAGTCGTCCCGCACGAAGGTCAACCAGACCGTGATCAGCGCCATGAAGCCCATGAACACGATCCAGCGTCCCCACGGCGCAGGGCGCCCCTCGAAACACTGCATGCCCTTCAGGTAAAAAACGTTGCTGAGCAGCAACAGCAGATTGGAGACGTAGATCAGGACGTCCGCGGGCAGCGCCGGGCTTCTGGTTGCCACGAAGAGAACGGTGGTTGCAAACCACAGGACGGCGGCGATCGCCCAATGCCCCAGGCCGCGGATATGCGACGGGTAGCTTCTGCGCATGAAAAACAGCACCAGCGCCACCAGGCCGCTCATGAGGCTTGAGACGACGATGATGGTGGGCAGATCGAGTCCGGACATCACTACGGCTGGAGGGGATTTTTTTCATTGTATCCACATCCTCAAAGCATCGAGGTGACGTGGTTCGATCCAGCCGATGACGCTGCCGCACACACCATCGAACTGAACCGGATACCTGTGACCGCCGCCGGCAAGGTGGTCGGCGCCGAAGCCAGGCGACACAATCGCGGGATGAAATTTCCTTGCGCCTTCATCCTGGCCGTCGCCTTGGGCGGCATCGCCATTCAAGCTTCCGCCGCAGCCGATCCGGCGTTCTCCCGCTGCCTTGCCCAGTTGCAGACCCGGGCTGCGAACGAGGGCATCCCCACCGCCGCCTTCGAGCGCTTCACCCGGGAGCTGTCACCCGATCCTTCGGTGCTGGAGCTGCTCGATGCGCAGCCTGAATTCACCACGCCGATCTGGGACTACCTCGCCGCGCTGGTGGATGCACGCCGGGTGGCGGAAGGCCGTCAGATGCTGACGCACCACGCCGAGGTGCTGGAACGGGTCGAGGCCGCCTGGGGTGTCGATCGCTACACGGTGGTGGCGGTGTGGGGCGTGGAAAGCGACTACGGCAAGGTTTTCGGCAAACGCCCATTGCTGGTTTCCCTGGCCACCCTGTCCTGCGCCGGACGCCGGCAGGCGTTCTTCCGTGGCGAGTTGATGGCCCTGCTGAAACTGCTGCACGCCGGTGATCTTTCCGCCGATGGCCTCACCGGCTCCTGGGCGGGTGCCTTCGGCCACACCCAGTTCATGCCCAGCACCTATGCGCGCATCGCGGTCGATTTCGACGGCGACGGACTGCGCGACCTGGTGGGCAGCGTGCCCGACGCGCTCGCTTCCACCGCCAACTACCTCAAGCGCGCCGGCTGGAAGAGCGGCGAGCGCTGGGGCTTCGAGGTGCGCGTGCCATCGAACCTGGACACGTCGCTGGCCGGGCGAACCCAGGCACGCACGTTGCAGGACTGGAAGGCACGCGGGCTGACCCGCATCGACGGCAGCCCGCTTCCCGCATCTGCCAACAAGGCCGCCCTGTTGCTGCCGGCGGGAATCACCGGGCCGGCGTGGCTGGTTTCGGGAAACTACCGGGCGATCTATTCCTACAACGCCGCGGAAAGCTATGCCTTGGCCATCGCCTTGCTGTCCGACCAGCTACGCGGCGATCCTCCGCAGGTTTCACGGTGGCCGACCGACGATCCCGGCATCGGCCGCGACGAGCGCCAACGCTTGCAGGAACTGCTCATCGCACGCGGCCACGCGATCGGCGACGCCGACGGCCTGATCGGCACCCTCACCCGCCGCGCCATCGTCACCGAGCAACAACGCCTGGGCATGACACCCGCCGACGGTCGCGCGGGTCGCAGGATCCTGGAGGCCCTGGAGCGGGAATCCCGCTGAGCGGTTAGGCTTTCAGCACTTCGATTTGTGCGTGTTCGCTGAGGTTTCGACCGCCTCGGCGGCGGCCGAAACCACCACTGCGCTGTACCCGCTCGCAAACCTCTCAGTCTTCGGTCACGGCGCGAACCTGCAGTTCGCGCAGCACCAATCGCCCATCCTGCAAGGCTAGCTCGAACTCGCCGGTGCCACCGCTGGGGCAGCAGTTGCCGTCTTCCTCGTGGAACAGCGGGGTGGTGGCGTGCATATGGCTCAGGTCGATCCGGATGCCCTTTCGCACGCTCAAACCCTCGGGCAAGCGTTCGGCCAACTGCTCCTGCCAACTGGTCGCATCCAGCTCCCGCCACTCCGGGGCCTGCCAGAGGAAGAACCGGTCGTCGTTGAACCCGCCGGTTCCGGAAACAGCGATCGGCAGGACCAGCACGGTACCGATGGGGGTTTGCAGCAGATCCGGGTCACCAATGCGGCTGTCGAAATCAGCGCTGTGCAGATAAAAACGCTGCACCCCGGGCGTGCTGGTGTGCTGCTGGAACAAGGCGACGCCCTCGCTCAGGCAGGTGCCGTCGCTGTCGCTGTCCAGGCAGTAACGGGCGCTGGCGATACGCCATTGCTCGTCCAGCTGCAGGCGGCGGGTGGTGCCGGGCTGGCAGGGCGTGGGGGTGTTGCCGTCCACCTCCCGCACCAGTTCGGAGCAGCTTTGCTCCCAGGCGCTGGCGAGGGTGTCGAAACTGCGGGATTCGCCGCTGGCCGGTGCCACATCCTCCTCTTCATCGACGGCGCCGTAGGTCTCTTCCCAGCCACACGGGTCTTCTTCGCACTCTGTCTGGCCGCTGTCGTCAATGAACTCGATCCGGGCCAGCGCTCCGTCCTGGAAGGTGAACACGGGCATGATGGCGTAGGCATCACCGCACAGAGCGATGGATTGCCGATCGGAGGTGCCGGTGGGCGCGGCTTGGTCACCGCTCTGGTAGGGGTCGAAAACTCTTCCGTGGCGTTGGAGCGCGTTGATGACTTGCATCCTGGGCGCGCCGATCCGCACGCCTTCCGGTAGCATCTCTTCGGGCGGCGTCGTGTTGATTCGGGCGAGCACATCGCCGCCGAACAGATCGATGCCCCGCAGCGCCAAACACGCGTCGCCGTCTTGCAGCTCGCGCTGCGAGTAGCTGAACAGCACCGTGCGCTCGACCTCGGAAGGCACGCTGTCGCTCAGCTCCACGCCATCGGCGAGGATCGCGGGCAGGTCGCCGGTGAAGTGCAGCACCAGACCGCCCGAATGCCACTCCGCGGTCGGATCCTTGATCGTGCTCTCGCCGCGCGCCGTGCGCGCGGTGCCCAGATCGATGAGATAGGCCTCGTCATCGCTTTGCGTGAAATCGACCAGCAGCAGTCCCTCGATGCCGTAATGCGGCGGCTGCAACGAACGCATCAGAAGCACCAGACCATCGCTGCTGCCCATCGCCCAGGGACAGCCGCCGTCGCGGTCGAGGATGCCGTCGCTGAGCCGGTTGGTTTCCTCCGGCTCCAGCAGGCCATCCGGCTGCCGATAGACCTCGCGCTCCCCCACGGTGAGCACCTGGCGATGGTTGGTTTCGGCATCGCTCTGACAGCGAAAAACGCCGCGCGGCGTGGTGGCGGTGAAGGAGCTGCCGCCGGTGACGTAGTTGTCCACCTGGTCGGTCTGCGCGAACGCGGTACCGACACACAGCAGCGCTGCGGCGCCGAGGATCCTGATCATGCGATTCATTGCTCAATGCTCCGTGGCGAAAGCCGCCGGCGCGCGCAGCGTAGCGACCCGGACTTCCGTGCGATAGGCATCCGCGCGCAGCCACACGACCTTGCGGCCATCGGCCGACAGCGCCAGCGGCAAATCGCCCGGCCGGGTGCCGACCAGCGGGCGATCGGCCCCGGTGCGCAGGTCGAACAGGGCGAGGCCGGTGTCGGCGGGATAGAGCACGCGCTCGCGGCGCGCGTCCAGCACGCTGCCGCGAAGCTCGAAACCACCCCAGGCGATCAGGGTGGCGGGTCCCATGCCCAGCGCGCGCGCCTGCAAGGTCATCACGCCGCGGGCGTGGTCCTGCACCCACAGGGTGAACGCGGCGCTGTTCTGGAGGGTGCCCGGCAGCAGCGCGTCGAGCTCGTCGTCCGTCAACGCGGCGGCGGTGTTCCGTGATGCAAGGGCAGCCACGCGCAGGGCGTCACGCACTGCGGCGGGCACGCTGTCCATACGACGGCTTGCGCCATCGGGGCGCACTTCATACACCACCGACACGTGATCTTCGCTGTCCCCCGACATCTGCCAAAGCAAGGCTTCGATATAGGCGCCATCACCCTGCCAGATGATCTGGCCAAGCTGCATGATGCCCTCGTCATCCTGCGGGTCGTCGGAAGGCGGCGGCGTCAGGGCCTGGGCGATGCCGCTGCCATCGGTGGCAACGCGCCAGGCCTGCCCGGCCTGCACGCTGTCACCCTCTTCGGAAGCCGGTGTCAGCAACAGCACATGGCGGCCATCCGGGGTGAACTGCGCGCGCAAATGACCGGCGTTCCCGGGCATCAGCGCAGGCGGGGTCTGGAGGGTGTGGACCTCATCCAGCCGCCAGCCGATGGTGTCAGCCAGAACCTGCCGGCGCTGCAGGTCGCTTTCCTCCAGGCAGGCGGCTGCTTTTTGCCGACTCGGGTCGCCTTGCAAGACAGTCCAGCTTTGCGCACCGACGCACCGGCTGTCGCGCTGTTTGAGCCAGGCGCGCTGTGCGTCCTTGAGCGTTTCCCGCGCGGCATCGTCAGGCGCGTCTTCGCGCGCCAGGCGATAGGCGCGCACCAGTGCGGTGTCCTGCCAGCGCAACACCGCATCGCTGCAGATCAGCCGATCCACCGGTCGCTCGGCCTGACCGCAGTCGAAGCTGGCACTGACGACCTGCGGCTTCAGCGCGGCGGATGGCAAAACGCCGCAGGCACCCAGCATCCGCTGCACCGCCGGAGCGGGCAGCGGCGGGATTTCCAGCACGCGCTGCCCATCGACGGACAGGGCCAGCGGCGCGGTGCTGGCAAGCAGCGCCCGGGTTGCGGCATCCAGCGCCACGGCGCCGCCGCTGCCCAGATCGCCGCTGTTCTGGTCCAGCCAGCTCTGCGCCGTGAAGTTCAACTGGTGCGCGCCGGACTGCAGACGCAGGCTGACCTGCTGGTCCGGTTCGACGCTGGCGAGGTCGTAAAACGCGGTGACCTCCAACTGCGCGGGGTTGCCGATCTCGCAGAACAGCTTGAGCCGGGTGTCATCCTCCACGTCCGGCGCGCCGTAGCGCAGCGTGGCGTAGCCGTCATCGTCCTGGTAGCGCCACTGGGACTGCGCGATTGTAAGGGGCGCGGCGAGCAGCAGGAGCACTCCAACGAGTGCGGATGCGCGAAACATGGGTGGCTCCCTCCCGGGAAGATCGGAATTTGCGAAAAATTCTAACCCTGCCGGGAGGATGGCTTTTCACGGATTCAGTCGAAACGCGCCTGCAGCCACTTCGTGAGGTCGCGGATCTCCTCGATGCTGACCGAATGCGGCATCGGGTACTGGTGCCATTCGACCGGATAGGCCATCGCATTCAGGGCATCGCGGCTGGCCTCGGCGCGCGGCAGGGCGACGACCGGGTCCATCGTGCCGTGCGCCATGAAGATGGGGGTCTGGCGGTTCGCCGGTGCGGCTTCCGCTTCCAGCGTCCAGGCCAGCGGCAGATAGGTGGACAAGGCGATGATGCCGCCCAGGCGTTGCGTGTGGCGCAGGCCGGCGGTGAGGACGATGGCGCCACCCTGCGAGAAGCCGGCCAGAAGGATGCGCTCGGCGGGAATACCGCGCTCGATCTCACGTTGGATCAAGGTGCCGACGAAGGCGGCGGAGGCGCGGATGCCGGCCTCGTCCTGCTGCGCGTTGAGATCCACGCCGACGATGTCGTACCACGAGCGCATCCGCACCCCGCCATTGATCGTCACCGGTTGCACCGGCGCGTGCGGGAAGATGAAGCGGATCGCGGGCCAGTCGGGGCGCAGCAGTTCGGGCACGATGGGTTCGAAGTCGTGGCCATCGGCGCCGAGGCCGTGCAGCCAGATCACCGCCCACTCGGGCGCGGGGCCGGTCTGGCGTTCGATTCCGTCGAAGTGGGTCACAGGCGGGTCCTTTCCAGCGTCATGCGGCGA
>CAZTXX010000090.1:7449-8606 GCA_964617405.1 uncultured Aquimonas sp.
TTCGAAGCGCTGGCGGGGGTGCGTTTCCGCGCCGGATTCTTCTGGATGTTTCCGAAGATCGAACTGGAATTCTCCGACTTCAAGCTGGTCAGCCAGGTTCCGGCAGGCTACGCGGGCACGCTGCTTTTGAACGTGCCGCGACCCAGCCGTGCGATGGCGCGCAAGTTCGTGGATGAACTGGAAGGCGAACTCTCGCATCAGCGCCGCAGGCGGCTGGAGCAGGACATCGAGCGCTTGAGCCGCACAAACCCGGGCCTTTCCGACACCGCGACGCAAGCGCGTGAAGATGGAGATGGCACGCCAACGACGCTGCGCGCGCTGTCGCAGAACCCGACGGGCAATACGCACGCGGTACGCGAGTAGGATGAACTCCGCCTGAGCCGGCTCGCTGGCAAGAGACTGCCCGCAAGCCGATAATTGCGGGCCATTTCCCGGGAAATCCGGGATTTTTCGCGATCACGCGCTTGTTCCCGCGTGTTTCGCCTTCCCGGTGTTTCCGAGTACGCCATGACGCCACCTGATGATGCCGCCGTCGTTTTCGACAAGGTCACGCTTGCCTATGGTCGGCGCACGATCCTGTCGGAAATAGACGTGCGCCTGCAGCGCGGCAGCGTGACTGCGGTACTGGGTCCCTCGGGTGCCGGCAAGTCCACCTTGCTGCGCGCGGCGGTCGGTGAACTCGCACCGGCGGCTGGCGCCATCACGGTGCTGGACCATGCCCTGCCGCGCCCGAATGTGCGCAGCCTGTTCGCGCTGCGCCGGCACATGGGCGTGATGCTGCAGGGCAATGGCCTGTTGAGCGACCTGGACGTGTTCGAGAACGTCGCGCTGCCGCTGCGCACCCACACCGATCTGCCCGAAGAC
Source organism: uncultured Aquimonas sp. (assembly GCA_964617405.1). Taxonomy (GTDB): domain Bacteria; phylum Pseudomonadota; class Gammaproteobacteria; order Xanthomonadales; family Xanthomonadaceae; genus Denitratimonas. The sequence continues at coordinate 8,314 of CAZTXX010000090.1, forward strand.
CTGATCGGCGCGCTGGTACGCATGAAGCTTGCCGCGGTGGGCCTGGGCGAGGCGGGGCATCTTGAAACCAACGAACTGTCCGGTGGCATGGCGCGGCGCGTGGCGCTGGCGCGCGCGGTGGTGATGGATCCACCGCTGATGTTCTACGACGAGCCGCTGACCGGGCTGGATCCGATCGCCTGCAGCGTCATCGTCGAGCTGATCCGTGGGCTCAACGACGCGCTGGGCATGACCAGCCTGGTGATCTCGCACAACATCCACGAGGTGGTGGAAATCTCCGACCAGGTGCTGAT
>CAZTXX010000091.1:0-8603 GCA_964617405.1 uncultured Aquimonas sp.
TGCACGGTGATCGCCAACTTCGCCGTGGACATCATCCCGGTGACGACGGTGGTTCCGGCGGGCCACGGTGCGGTGTCCGGCCCGGTGACGGTGCCGTACGGCGATACCGCGAGCTACACGCTGACGCCCGACCCGGGTTACGGAATCGGCAGTGTCACCGGCTGTGGCGGCACGTTGACGGGCAACGTCTACACTACCGGCCCGATCACCGGCGCCTGCACGATCACGGCCAGTTTCGTGCTGCTGGCAGGCCCCGCGCCGGTCCAGGTGCCGGCCACGGGTTGGCAGATGCTGTTGTTGATGATGGGTCTGTTGCTGGGCGGTGGCTTCATCGCGCTGCGCCGCGCAGGTTGAGGGAAGCCGGCGCGCCGTATCGCCTGATGCGGCGCGCCCGGTCATCCATCCCATCCATTCCGGCCCACGACGCAACCCGTCGTGGGCTTTTCATGTCCGGGCATGCCACGAAAGGTGGTTTCCCCTGATGCGGCTCAGCCCGGCTTCAGCTATGCTTCGCGGCTCGCGCCTTCGCCACGCCGAAACGGGGTAGGCGGCAGCGCGATGTGGCGAATGAGGAGCCCCCGGAGAATCCCGAATGACCCGTTTTCTAGAGTTGCTGACTTCCGCCGTTATCGTGGCGATCCTGTTCGTGGTGGTTGGCGTGTTCCTGCCGGATCGCCATGTCGTGACGCATAGCGTGGAAACCAGCCACCCGTTGCGCCAGGCCTATGACACCCTGAACAGCTTCAAGCGTTTCGCCGAATGGAACCCGTTGCGTCAGCACGACCCCCGGGTGGCCTACACCATTTCAGGCCCGGACGAAGGCGTGGGCGCACAGCTCGACTACGCCTCGGCTCAGCCGGAAATCGGCAAGGGCAGCTGGCACATCACCGAAAGTGAGCTGGATGACCGTATCCGTCACACTGTCTACAACGACGCCTACGGCCAGAACAAGAACTACCTGATGCAGTTCCGCCAGAAGGGCAAGATTGTCGAAATCGACTGGACCTACACGGTGGAATACGGCTGGAGCCTGCCAGGGCGCTACGCCGGTCTGTACGTGGACCGCACCATCGGCGACGACATGAAGCGTGGCTTGGCGAACATCTCCAACCTGCTGGCCTCGATGCCCAACTTCGACTATCGCAACCTCGAGGTGCAGGACATCCTGACGCCGCCGATGAACGTGCTCTACGTGACCACCACGGCCGACCGCAACATCACCGCGGTCGAAAACGCGATGGATCTGGCGCTCAAGGACATCCGCGCCGCGATCGCCGCCAACCAGCTGGTGGAAGTGGAGAAGCCGCGACTGATCACCACCAACTTCGGCTCGGAAAAATACGAGTTCGACGTCGCCATTCCGGTGGCGTTGCGTGACAGCCGGGTGTCGGAGGAAGAAGAAGCCGCGGATTCCGCCGAGGAAACCGGCACGGCCGTCGCCGATGCCGCGACGAACGAAGTCGACCTGACCGCACCCGAGCCGCTGGAAGGCCTCAAGCTGCCGGACAACGTGCACCTGGGCCAGAGCTACGGCGGTCGCGTGCTGATGGCACCCTATCGTGGCCACCCGGCGGCGTTGCCGTTGATCCGCGACCAGTTGCGCTCCTACGCCGCCTCGCACGGCGAAACCTTGCACGAGCGCGCGTTCGAGGAATACCTCACCGAGATCGAGGAAACGGCCGCCGAGGACGCACAGTTCCGGGTGTACTGGCCGATCAAGTAATCCTGCTTGCCCCGTCGCGCCAGGCGCGGCGGGGCTTTGCCGACACTGGCCGCGCTGCTGCCGGTTCGACGACGAGGCCTCCCGCCTCCCGCCTGTCGGCATGCATCCCCTGCGCCCACGCACCCGGTCGAATCGGATCGATGGGCGCACCCGTCGGGAACTTCTCCCGCGTTTTGCGGTAATTCGGCGCGCAGCGCCGTGCTCCTGCCGGGCCGGTGTGCCGCCGCATCCCTGGATGGAGAGTTGCATGATAGAAGTCCACCACCTGTCCAAGACCTACGGCCGCATCCGCGCGGTCGATGACGTCTCGTTCCGCGTCGAACCCGGCCACGTGCTCGGTTTCCTCGGCCCCAATGGCGCGGGCAAATCCACCACGATGAAGATGATCGCCGGCTTCCTGACCCCGACTTCGGGCAGCGCCAGCATCTGCGGCTTCGACGTGCGTGAAAATCCCATCGAAGCGCGCCGCGTGCTCGGCTACCTCTCCGAAGGGGCACCCAGCTATGGCGAAATGACGGTGCGCGGCTTCCTCGAGTTCATCGCCGACGTGCGCGGGCTGACAGGCGAACGTCGCCGCCAGCGTCTCGACGATGCGATCGGCAGATTGCAGCTGGAAGCCGTGCTCGGGCAGGTGGTCGACACCCTTTCCAAGGGTTTCAAGCGCCGTGTCGGTCTGGCCCAGGCCATCCTGCACGACCCGCGCGCGCTTATCCTGGACGAGCCCACCGATGGGCTCGATCCGAACCAGAAGCACGAGGTGCGCAAGCTGATCGAGTCGATGGCCGCCGAGCGCACCATCATCATTTCCACCCACATCCTGGAGGAGGTGAACGCGGTCTGTGCACGCGCCATCATCATCTCCCAAGGCCGCGTGCTGGCCGATGCGACGCCGGTCGAGCTGGAGGCGCGTTCGCGCTATCACGGTGCGGTGACCCTGGCGGTGGACGACCCCGCCGCGTTGCGCATGGATCTGCTGCGCATCGAAGGGGTGACGCAGGTGGAAGTCGATCCGCAGGGCGGGCGCATCACCGCCTTCCCGCGCGCCGGCGAGCGCATCTTCGAGCGGGTGCAGGAGCACCTGCGCCTGAACCAGGTCAAGGTGCACGAGGTGCAGCTTGAACGCGGCCGCCTCGACGAGGTGTTCCGCGCCATCACCCAGGCCGGCACCGCCGCCAGGGAGGCCGCATGAATCCGATCCGAGCCATCTTCAGGCGCGAGCTGGCGAGTTATTTCGCCACGCCCGTGGCCTATGTCTTCATCGTGATCTTCCTGATCCTCGCCGGTGCCTTCACCTTCTATCTCGGCGGCTTCTACGAACGCGGCCAGGCCGACCTGCTGCCGTTCTTCAACTTCCACCCCTGGCTCTACCTGTTCCTGGTGCCGGCGGTGTCGATGCGCTTGTGGAGCGAGGAGCGCAAGACCGGCACCATCGAGCTGCTGCTCACCCTGCCGGTGACGCTGTGGCAGGCGGTGCTGGGCAAGTTCCTCGCGGCCTGGGCCTTCGTCGTCATTGCATTGGCGCTGACCTTCCCGATCTGGCTGACGGTCAATTATCTCGGTGAACCGGACAACGGCGTGATCCTGGCCGGCTACCTCGGCAGTGCCCTGATGGCCGGTGCCTTCCTTGCCATCGGCGCCTGCCTTTCGGCCACCACACGCAACCAGGTGATCGCTTTCATCCTCACCGTGGTGGTGTGTTTCCTGATGTTGCTGGCCGGCTTCCCGCTGGTGCTGGACTTCTTCGCCGCACTGTTCCCGCAAGGGGTGGTGGATGCGATCGCCGGGCTCAGCTTCCTGACCCATTTCACCGCCATCGCCAAGGGCGTGCTCGACCTGCGCGACCTGCTGTTCTTCGGGTTTGTCATCGTGTTCTGGCTGATCGCCTGCGCGCTGGTGATCGACCTCAGGAAGGCCAACTGAGGAGCCCGCCATGAACCTCAATCAACGACGCATCTCCACCGGCGCCGCGCTCGCCGCGCTGGCCGTCCTGTTCGTCGCGCTGGTGGTGCTCAGCGGCAGCCTGCTGCGCGGCGCCCGGCTCGATCTCACGCAAAACCGCCTCTACACCCTGACCGAAGGCACCCGTGCCATCGTGGGCAAGCTCGACGAGCCGGTGAACCTTACCTTCTACTACTCCGACCAGGCCGCCCGCGATCTGCCGCAGCTTCGCACCTACGCCACGCGCGTGCGCGAGCTGCTGGAGGAAATGGCGGCACGCTCGGGCGGCAAGCTGCATCTTGCCGTGGTCGATCCGCAGCCTTTCTCCGAGGACGAGGATCGCGCCACCGCGATGGGCCTGCAGGCCGTGCCGCTGGGCAACACCGGCAACTCGCTGTTCTTCGGCCTGACGGGCACCAACTCGGTGGGGCAGGACGCCGCCATCCCGTTCTTCCAGCCCGACAAGGAAGCCTTCCTGGAATACGACGTGGCCAAGCTCGTCTCCAGCCTGGCGCAGGATGCGCGCCCGGTGGTCGGCTTGCTCAGCACCCTGCCGATGTCGCAGGGTTTCGACCCGGCCAGCGGGCGCCCGACCCAGGGTTGGGTGATCGAGTCTGAGATGCAGGGCCTGTTCGACGTGCGCCGCGTGGAAACCAATGCCACCCGCATCGACGAGGCGATCAAGGTGCTGGTGCTGGTGCATCCGCGCCATCTGTCGGCCGATACGCTCTACGCCATCGACCAGTTCGTGCTGCGCGGCGGTCACCTGCTGGTCTTCGTCGACCCCAATGCCGAACTGCAACCGCCCGGTACCTCGGCCGATCCCATGATGGCCAGCCTGGAAGACAAGTCCTCCGACCTGCCCGAGCTGTTCAAGGCCTGGGGTGTGGTCTACGACCCGAACCGCGTGGTGCTCGATGCCCAGCGCGCGCTGGAAATCCAGGCCCAGCCCGGCCAGCCCCCGGTGCGCCATCTGGCGGTCATCGGGCTTGGCGCCGAGGATGCCAACGCCGACGACGTGGTGTCCGCCCAGCTTGGCACCATCAACCTCTCCAGCGCCGGCAGCTTCACCTTGGCGGATGATGCGACGACCACGCTGGAGCCGTTGCTGCAAAGCTCGGCCAACTCATCCACGGTGGATGCCGAACGGGTGCGGATGCTGCCCGACCCGGAGCAGCTCTATGCCGACTTCAACCCCACCGGCGAGCGCCACGCATTGGCCGTGCGCCTGCAGGGCAGCCTGCACACCGCCTTTCCGGAACGTGACGACGCGGGCCACCTGGCGCAGAGCGTGGAGCCGGCCAACATCATCCTGGTGGCCGACACCGACATCCTTGGCGACCGCCTCTGGGCGCAGGCGCAGCAGTTCTTCGGCCAGCGCATCGTCAACGCCTTCGCCAGCAATGGCGACTTCGTCATCAACGGCATCGACAACCTGATTGGCAGCGCCGACCTCATCGCGGTGCGCACCCGTGCGCGCTCGGCCCGGCCCTTCACCACGGTCGATACGCTGCGCGCCGAAGCCGACGCGCGCTTCCGCGCCAAGGAGCGCGAACTCCAGGCCCGCCTGCAGCAGACCGAGGATCGCCTCACCGACCTGCAGCAGGCCCGCGGCGATGGCAACGCCATGTCGCTCAACCCCGAGCAACAACTCGAACTGCAACGCTTCCAGGACGAAAAACTGCGTATCCGCAAGGATCTGCGCCAAGTGCGCCGCCAGCTGGACGAGGACATCCAGACGCTCGGCGGCCGGCTCAAGTTCCTCAACATCGCCGGGGTGCCCGTGCTGCTGACGCTGGGCGCGCTGGGCTTCGTGGGTTGGCGTTCACGCCGCAACCGGAGGGCCTCGCCATGACCGGTCGCAACGCGATCATTCTTGCCCTCGTTGCCCTGATCGCCGTGTTGGCGGCGATCTGGATCTCCGCCTCGCGCGCACCGGAAGCGGCCTCCGCGCAACCCGGCCCGCTCGCGCCCGGCTTGCAGGCCACACTCGATGAGGTGACGGCGGTACGTATCACCGGCGCCGGCAACGAGCGCCTGGCCAGCCTGTCGCGCAGCGACGCGGGTTGGGGCCTGGACGAGCGCCATGGCTATCCGGTGGACGTGGAGCCCTTGCGCGTCCTGCTCGGCAACCTCGCCGCAGCGCAGCGCGTGGAAGCCAAAACTGCCTCGCCGCAACGCCACGCCCAGCTCGGCGTGGAGGATGTCTCCGCCAGCGACGCCCATGGCGTGCGCGTGGACGTCGTGACACCGGGCAAGACCTGGTCCTGGATCATTGGCGACAACCTCATCCGCGGCACCGGCACCTATGTGCGCGAGGCCGATGCCGACCAGAGCTGGCAGATCGACCGCAATATCGCCGTCGAGCGCAATCCAGCCAACTGGCTGCGCAAGGACATCATCGACATCGGCGCCAACCAGATCGAACGCATCGAGGTGGAACCGGTCAGCGGCCCGGCATTCGCGTTGCGGCGCGTGGAGGATGACCCCGCTTCCGACTTCGCCCTCACGAGCCTTCCCAAGGGCCGCAAGGCCGGCGAAGGCTACCGCCGCGAAGCGCTGGCCGGCGTGCTGTCGCAGCTTCGCTTCGAAGATGTCTCCATTCCGGAAGAGCAGCCGTTGCCGGAAAAATCGCAGCGCACGCGTTACCTGCTGCGTGACGGGCGCAGCGTGACGTTGCGCTCCTGGGAACAGGACGGGCATACCTTCGCGATGCTTGAACAAACCTGGGAAGCACCGGAAAAAGACACGCCGGCGCCCTCCGGTGAGGCATCGGAACAGGCATCCGGCGACAACCCGACCGCTGCCGATGTGGCCGCCGAAACCCCCGCTGCCACGGTGGCCGACTTCCAGCGCATGCATGCCGCCTGGGTGTACCGGATTCCCTCGTACAAGGCCGGCAATCTGAGTCGCGCGCTGGAAGACTACCTGGCGACGGACGAGTGAATTCCGAGCTGTCACCGATGAATCCACCGGGCATCGCGCAGCGCCTGATGGCGGTGATCGGCACCGTATTGTGCGCGTTCGCCCTCGGGCTCGGCGCATACGCCGCGCATGCCGTCACCGGCGTCGCGCAGTCGCGCCTGGAACTGGCCTCGCTCTATCTTTTTTTTCACGGTCTGGCGCTCGCGGTTTTTGCACTGCGACATGAGGGCCGGCTCGCCGTTGCAAGCTCGATTCTGTGGCTTGTTGGTTGCCTGGCATTTTGCGGCAGTCTCATCGGTGCCGCATTGCTGGGCACTTCCACCGCATTGGCGCCGGTCGGTGGCTCGGCCTTCATGCTGGGCTGGCTGCTTCGCGGCGCCGCGATCTGGCGGGCGTCGCCGCGCTGAATTGCTGCGGCGCGTCACGTCGTGCCGAGGGGCTTCCTGAGGCAAAGGCTTTTTTCCCTACGGCCCCGTACGCATAATCGGGCATCCAAACGGGAGGAAACCATGAGCAAGCAGACCCTCGGTGCACGTCCGCGCACCTTGATTGCCGTCGCGATCGCCGCGCTGTTGGCCACGGCCGGCGCACAGGCCGTGACGGTGGACGGGCCGGGATTGAAGAATCCGGGCACCATCACCTACGACGCCGCCGGCATCCCCACGGTGATCGGAGCCACCGACGAGGATGCCGCCTGGTTGATGGGCTACAGCCACGCCAGCACGCGTTTCTTCCAGATGGACACCTTGCGCCGCGGCGCCAGCGGCACGGTCGCCGAACTGGTCGGTTCCGCCGGCCTCGCACAGGACATCCAGGTCCGCACCCTCGGCTTGCGCCGGGCCGCGTGGGAATCCTGGGCCAAGACCACCCCGCAGCTTCGCGCCCAGCTGGTGGCCTACGCCGATGGCGTCAATGCCTGGCTGTCGACCCATTCGCTGCCGATCGAATACGGCGCGCTTGAACTGACCTCCGCCGATCCCTGGACCCCGGTCGATTCGATGGTGATCGGCAAGCTGCTGGCCTACCAGCTCTCGTTCGATCTCGACACCGATTACACCATTCGCCTGGGTGCCTACCTGCAGGCCGGCGCGGCCGCCGGGTTCGACGGCAATGCGCTGTTCTTCGTCGATACCCACCGTTCCGCCCCGCCCGACGCGCGCGCCTCGATCCACGATTTCGTGCCAGGTGGCGGTACCGCGCAAGTGGCCGACCCCAAGGCTGGTGCACCCAGTGTGCCGATGCTGGACGCCTCGATGCTGGAACTGGCCCAGCAATACCGTGACGCGGTCATCGACAATCCCTACATCGCCCCGCACATGAAGCGCCGCGAGGATCGCGCCGGCAGCAACTGGTGGATCGTCAGTGGCGAGCACACTGCCTCGGGTCGTCCGATCCTTTCCAACGATCCGCACCTGTCGCTGTCCCAGCCGATGCTGTTCCAGGAAGGGCACGTGATCTCCAACGATCCGCGCTACCCGACGCCGATGAACTCGGTCGGCTCGATCGCGCCGGGTACGCCGTGGCCGATCCTGGGTTGCGTCACCGAGTTCTGCTGGGGCCTGACCACCAACTCGCTCGACGTCACCGACACCTTCCAGGAGCAGTTCGTCGTCAATTCCTACGGATTGCCCACCCACACCATCTACCAGGGCCAGCGCGAGCCGGTGCTCTGGGTGTTCCAGAGCTACTTCGTCAACCAGATCGGTGACGGCGTGGCCGACAACGTGGTGCGCGACAACTCCATCGGCTACACCAACGGTGGCGTCACCATCATCGTGCCACGCCGCAACAACGGCCCGGTGGTGCAGATCAACGGCAACACCGGCCTGTCGATCCAGTACTCGGGTTGGGGCGCCACCTACGAGCTGGAGGCCTTCCGCAAGGTCAACCGCGCCACCAACCTGGAAGAGTTCCGCACCGCCGTGCTGGATTTCGACGTCGGTTCGCAGAACTTCGCCTATGCCGACAAGCTGGGCAACATCGCCTACTTCGTCAGCGCCGAGATCCCGATCCGCGA
>CAZTXX010000092.1:0-8533 GCA_964617405.1 uncultured Aquimonas sp.
CCGGGAACAGCAGGGACTCGAACACCGCGGCCATCACCACGTAGATCATCACCAGTGCGATCAGGGTGTTGAACACCATCTGTGAGCCGGCCTCGTCGTTCTGACGGAACGCACCTTCGAAGGTGTAGCCGTAGCCGGCGGGCAGGGTCGAGGCGGACATCACCGCCTCCATCGCTTGGCGCGCCTCGGGCGCGGTGAAGCCGGGCGCGAGGTCGGCCTTGAGCTCCAGCATCGTCTGGCGGTTCACCCGGGTGATCTGGGTGGCCGAGGGCCGCAGGTCCACGTCGATCAGGGTCATCAAGGGAACCTGCTCGCCGGCCGACGAGCGCAACATGAAGCCGCTCAGGTCGGAAATACGGGTTTGCTGGGCATCGGCGAAGCGCAGTTGCACCGGGATCTCATTGCCTTCGCGGCGGAATTCACGCAATGGCGTGCCGCGCAGCGCGATACCGACATAACTGGCCACTTCCTGGGCGGAAAAGCCGTAGCGCGCGGCGCGGTCACGATCGACGTGGATGGCAAGTTCACTGTTGCGGTCGCCGATTTCCACCCGCACGTCACGAAGTTCCACGCGCTGCGCCAGCAGCGGCACCAGGGTGTTACCGAGCTCTTGCAATACTTCGGAGGAATCGCCCACCAGCTGCATGGAAATGCCCTCGCTGGCGTTGCCACCGCCACCACCACCCTGGAAGCCGATGGTGGCGCGCGCTGACTTGGGCAGGCCGGTACGGATGTCTTCCATGACCTGCTGGGGATCGCGCAGCTTGCCGCCGCTGGAACGCAGGGTCAGGCGCGTGCCACCCCAGCCCTGCTCGCTCATCCAGGAATAGACCTGTTCGACCTGCAAGGGCTCGCGGCGCGCGTCGATCCAGTCCTCGACCTTCTGCACTTCATGCTGCATCTGCTCCAGGGTGTAGGCGCCGCGCCACTGGTAATAGAGGTTGAGTGTGCGGCCCTGCTCGCTGGCGAACAGATCCACCTTCATGAACTTCATCGGCACCAGGCTGACCGCCACGATCAGGAGGATCGCCATCACGCTCCAGCCGCGATGCGCGAGGCTCCAGTACAGCAGGCCGGCATAACGGCGGCGCAAACGCCCGATCAGGCTGTCCTCGTCCATCGCAGCCGGCGGAGTCTTGAGGCGCGCGGCCAGCATCGGGATCAGGCTGATCGCCACCAGCCAGGAGGCCAGCAGCGACACGGTGATGGTGACGGCAATCTGCACCATGAAGATGCTCAACTGGTTCGGCTCGCCGAACAGGTTGGGCACGAAGACGATGCAGTGGCACAAGGTGCCGGCCGACAAGGCGATGGCCACGTGGCGGGTGCCCACGATGGCGGAAAGACGCGGCGAACCGGGGTATTTCTCGCGTTCCTGGTAGATGCTCTCCACCACCACCACGGCGTTGTCCACCAGCATGCCCACGGCCAGCAGCAGGCCCATCATCGACAGCACGTTGAGGGTGACGCCGAAGAAATGCATGAAGCCCAGCGTCATCACGAAACACACCGGGATCGCCAGCGTCACCATCAGGGTGGACGGCCAATGGCGCAGGAAGAAGTACAACACGCCGATCGCCAGGATCAGGCCGATGATGCCGGCTTCCACCAACTCCAGCAGCGAGTCGGTGACATTGCTGCCCTGGTCGTCGAACTGGATGAAGCGGATGCCGGCGAATTCCGGTTCCTCGGCGATGGCTGACAATTCGGCCTTGGTGGCGCGCGAGACATCCACGAGATTGGCGCTGCGCTCGCGGTAGACCTCGATGCCCACCGCCGGGCGCCCATCGAGCTGGCGCCGGTAGTCCATCCGCGCCGGCTTGAGCTGCACCGTTGCGACGTCGCCCAGCCGCAGGCCGCGGGCGTCGAGCATCAACTCGCGCAACTCGGACAGGTCGCGCAACTCGCCCACGGGTTGCACCCGCAGACGACGCCCGCCCTCGTCCACGTTGCCGCCGGAGACGGAAAAATTGACCGCCTGCAGGCGACGGGCGAGGTCGTTGAGGCTGACGCCATGGGCGGCGAGCCGATCGGGATCCACCGCGATCTCGACCTCGTTCGGCGGCGCGCCGGAAATATCCACCTTGGCCACACCCGGCAAGCGCTCAAGCCGGCGCTTGATGCCGCGGTCGATCAGATCGTAGGAAGCGGTCAGGTCGACACCATCCGAAGCCAACCGGGTGCGCAGCACCGGCTCGTCAGTGGTGGAGAACTTGAAGACGTAATAGCGCTGAAAATCATCCGGCAGATCGGCGCGGATCGCATCGATGCGGTCACGCGCCTCGGAGGCCGCAATCGCGATGTCGCGGTTCCAGTCGCTGAACTCCATGAAGATCGAGCCACCATCGGCGCGCGCCTGCGCGCGCATGCGCTTGATGCCCGGCAGGGTGGCGAGGGTTTCCTCCACCGGGCGCACCAGGGTGCGTTCGATCTCCTGCGGGGTGGAGCCGGCATAGGGCAGCGAGACCATCATGAAAGGCGCGTTGATCTCGGGGAACTGCTCCAGTGGCAGGCGCACACTGGCGATCGCGCCGATCACGATCAGCGAGAGGAAGAACATCACCACCGTCACCGGCCGGCGCAGGCTGGTCTCGACGATGTTCACGCCGGCATCTCCCGGCCTTCGCCCTCGGCCTCGCCAATCGCCTTGGCGCGCTCGACGTAGTACGCATCGGGGCGGCGGTCCAGCAGGGCGTACATCACAGGGATCACGAACAGGGTCAGCAGGGTGGACACCGCCAGCCCACCGATCACGGTGATCGCCATCGGCGCGCGCACCTCCGAGCCCTCGCCCGTACTGAGCGCCAGCGGCAGGAAGCCGAACAGCGCGGTGACCGTGGTCATGGCGATGGGCCGCAGACGCGAGACGGCACCTTCGGCAACGGCCTGATACTTGGCCACGCCGGCTTCACGCAACTGGTTGACCTTGTCGATCATCAGGATCGCGTTCTTCACCACGATGCCCACCAGCAGGATCAGGCCGATGAACACCACCACCGACAGGCTGTAGCCGCTCAGCCACAGCGCCAGCACCGCGCCCACCAGGGCCAGCGGGATGGTGAACAGGATCACGAAGGGGTGCAGCAAGGACTCGAACTGCGAGGCCATCACCAGGTACACGAGGAAGATCGCCAGGGTGAAGGCAAACAGCAGCGACATCATCGAATCGTGCAGCTCCTCGCCCTGTCCGCCGATATGCAGGCCAAGATCCGCGCCCAGCGGATTGGCCGCCACGATGTCGCGCACCTCCTGCACCGCGCTGCCGAGATCGCCATAGGCCAGGTTCGAGGAGATCACCGCCACGCGCACCTGGTCGGCGTGATGGATCTCGCTCGGCCCCTGGGTTGCCACCACCTCGGCCACCGCGTCCAGCGTCACCGGCCGCGCGCTTTCCGGGTTGACGATCAACCGCCGGATCGCCTGCACCGAGTCGCGGTCGGTTTCCTGCGCGCGCACCAGCACATCGATCTTGCGGTCACGGAAGCTGTAGCGCGTGGCAACTTCGCCGCGCACCTTCTTGACCACCGCGTCGGCCACCTGGCGGGTGGTCATGCCCAGCGCCGCGGCGCGCTCCTGGTCGAAGCGGATCTGGATTTCCGGATAGCCGTCGGCCACCGAGGACTTCACGTCCACGAAACGGTCCGAAGCGCGCATATGCTCGGCGAGCGCGTTGCCTGCGCGTTGCAGCGAGGCCAGGTCGTAGCCGCGCAGCTCGATCTCCAGCGGCGTGGAGAAACTGAAGATCTCCGGGCGGCCGAACTTGGCCTCGATGCCGGGGAAACGCTCCAGGGTGCCGCGCAGGCTATCGGTCAGGCGTGCCTCGGTACCGCGCGGCGAGTTGTGCTCCATCACCACGCTGAGCTTGCCGATGTTGTCACCGGACTCGGTGGGGTTGGCGTCCATGCGCGTGCCGGCACCGCTGACCGCATACAGGGCGCGGATCCCGGCCTCGCCCTCGTGCGCGCGCGAGACGTTGCGCACCAGTGCATCGGTATCACGCAACTGGGTACCGGGCGGCAGCTTGAGGGTCAGTTCGAAACGATCCTGGGCCAGTTGCGGGATCAAATCGACCCCGAGCATCGGCACCAGCGCCATGGTCGAAACGAAGGCCGCCAGCGCGATGCCCAGCACCAGACCGGGGCGGTGCAGCGCGCGCGGCAGCATCGCGGCATAGCGTTGCGCCGCCAGGTCGTAGGGCTTCATCACCACCGTGCCGATCCGCTGCAAGGTGCCGCCCACCACGATGGACAACAGCCGCCAGACGCGCGAAACAACATAGCCCAGGCCAAAGAACACGGCGTCGACCAGCGCGCGGATGCCGCGCGATGCCGCCGCCAGAAGACGCAGCGGCCCTTGTCGCGGTGCCCACTCCTCGCGCGGCGGCTCGTCGGGAAACTGCAAGGGCGAGCGCACCTTGAGCGAGGACAGCATCGGGATCAGGGTCAGCGACACCACCAACGACATCAGGATCGCGATCGACACGGTCAGCGCCTGATCGCGGAACAACTGCCCTGCGACGCCTTCGACGAAAACCAGCGGCAGGAACACCGCCACGTTGGTCAAGGTGGAGGCCACCACCGCCATGCCGACCTCGCGGGTGCCTTCCACCGCCGCGCGCAACACGCCCAAACCGCGCTCACGTGCCTTGGCGATGGATTCGAGCACCACGATGGAATCGTCCACCACCAGTCCCGTAGCCAGCGCGAGCCCGCCCAGCGACATCACGTTGAGCGACAGGCCGAAGCGGCCCATGAAAAAGAAGGTGGCGATGATCGACACCGGCAGCGACAACGAGATGACGAAGGTGCTCCAGCCATCACGCAGGAAGAAGAAGATCATCAGGATCGCCAGCAGGCCACCGATCAGCGCATCGACCCGCACCTCGTGCAGGGCCTGGCGGATGAAGATCGCCTGGTCCTCGATCACGGTCAGTTCGGTGCCGGGCGGCAGCATCTTGCGGGCCGATTCCAGCGCCGCGTGCACGGCATCGGCCACGCTCACGGTATTGGCGTCGCCTTCCTTGTAGATCGCCAGTTCCACCGCCTCGGTATCCCCCAGACGGATGATGGCCTCGCGCTCCTTGTAGCCCTGCTCCACGGTGGCGATATCGCGCAGGCGGATCGGCAAGCCGCCACCGGGTGCGCTGGAATCCCCCTGCGCCGCCGCGTTCGCCGCCGCGGCCGCGGCAGCCGCTTCGGCCGACAGGGCCGCGATGCGCGATGCCGCCAGCGCGGCCTCCTGCGCCGCGTCGCTGCCACCGCCGGCGCTGCCACCGGTGATCAGCAGCTCGCGCATCTGGTCCAGGTTCTCGAACTGGTTGATGGTGCGAACCAGATAGCGCTGGCTGCCCTCTTCCAGGCGACCGGCCGAGATGTTGACGTTTTCCTGCGAGAGCCGGCTGATGACGGTATCCAGCGGCAGGCGCAACTGCGCCAGGCGGCTCTGGTCGATCAGCACCTGCACCTCATCCTCCAGGCCACCGCCCACCTTCACCGCGGCCACGCCGGCGACCGGCTCCAGACGCTTCTTGAGCTCGTCATCGGCGTAGCGGCGCAGCCGCATCAAGGCCGCGTCCGAACCTTCACTCGCGGCATCGCCGGTGAGCAGCAGGCGCAGGATCGGTTCGGTCGAAGGATTGAAGCGCAGCAGCACCGGCGCCTTGACCTCGAGCGGCAGGTTGAGCGTTTCCAGCTTGTCGCGCACCTCAAGGCTGGCCTGGTCCATGTCGGTGCCCCAGGCGAACTCCAGCACCACATCGCTCTGACCGGTGCGCGAGATCGACTTGAGCCGGCGCAAGCCCTTGACCACGCCCACGGCCTCTTCCATCGGCTCGGTGACGAGGGTTTCGATTTCCTGCGGCGCCGCGCCGGTGTACTCGGTGCGCACCGTCAAGGTGGGATAGGACAGGTCGGGCAGCAGATTGACCTTGAGGTCGGCCAGCGCGATCAGGCCGAACAGCACGACCGTGAGCGTTGCCATCGCCACCGTGACGCGGCGGCGGACCGAGAACGCGGCCAGACCACCGCCCTGGCCTGCCGTCGTGGCGGAGGGCGTATCCATCAGTAGTCCGTCGGCGTGGTGGCGTCGGGTTGCGTTTCAGCTGCCGGCACCTGCGCGCCGATCACTTCCACCGCCGCACCGTCACGCAGCGTCACCTTGCCGGTGGTGACCACGGCGTCGCCGACGTCCAGTCCCGCGCGAATCTCCGCCAGTTCCCCGGACAGATACCCCACGTCCACCGGCGTGCGGATCGCCTTGCCCGCCAGCACCCGGTAGACCGCGGCTTCGCCATCGCCTTCCAGCAGGGCCACGCGCGGTACGGTCAGCACGTCCTGGCGCTGGTCGAACACCACCGCGACGCGACCGAACATGCCGGGCCGCAGCGTCGCATCCGGATCGATCGCGCAGACCACCCGGAAGGTGCCACTACCGGCGTCCACCACCGGGCTGACCCGCTGAATCCGCCCAGGGAAAATCCGCCCGGGCAGCGCGTCCACGCGCAGTTCCACCGGCGCACCCGCGCGCATGGTGCCGATCTCGCGCTCCGGCACATTGAGCGTGGCCTCCAGCCGGGAAACATCGACGATGCGGAACACCGTGGCATTGAGCTGGATCAGGTTGCCCACCTTGGCCGAACGCTGCGCGATCACCCCGGAAATGGGCGCCACGATGTCGGTATAGGAAAGCTCCAGCTTCGCCATGTTGTAGACCGCACGCTGGGTATCCACGTCGAAGCGGATCTTCTCGTACACGTCGGCGGCCACCAGCTTGCGCTCGTAAAGCTCCTTCGAGCGTGCCAGTTCGGCCTCCAGCTTGCGCAGCAGGGCTTCGGAGCGCTGCACTTCCAGGCGCGGGCGCTCCGGGTCGATCTTCGCCAGCACCTGGCCGGCCTTCACCTCGTCGCCCTCTTCCACCAGCAACTTCAGCAGCACGCCGGAGGTCTTGGCGACCACCTGGGCCTCGTTTGGTGCTTCCAGCGCGGCGGTGGCGTTGTAGCTGGCGCTGATGGGTCGAAGCTCGGCTTTCGCGACCTCGACGGTCACTGCCGCAGGCGCCTCGGCGGGCTTGTCGCCCTTGCCGCCTGCGCCACCACAGGCGACAAGTGCGAGCATGCCAAGCGCGGGGATCAACCAGCGCGCCACGCGGGTGATGCAAGAATGCGGGAGACGTTCCATGAATCGGGTTCCAGAGTGGTCGCCAGGTCACCGCACAGGGGCGCACCGGCACATTCGGTGAATTTGCATATCAGCTTGAAGCTTCATCACACGCCCCGCGCGTGTCGCAAGTCATGCCGATGCCGGGTACTACGCCTCGAATATCCAGACAAATGCCCGGTTGAGGCCCGAACTCTGGCCGTTCTGCCTGCGGCATGTTTATACTTGCCGGTGTCGCCCGCCGAGAGCCTGTTCAGGCGCGCGTCATCAACCTGCCCGCGCTGGAACTAGCCACCATGCCCATGCTTCGACTCGTCGCCACCCTCGTCCTGTCCTTTGCCGCCGTCACCGCTTCCGCCCAGGGAGACATCGAGGCCGGCAAGATCAAGGCCTATACCTGTACCGGGTGCCACGGCGTCACCGGCTACAAGAACATCTACCCGCACTACAGCGTGCCCAAGATCGGCGGGCAGAATTACGATTACCTGGTCAGCGCGCTGACCGAGTACAAGAACGGCAACCGCGCCCATCCCACGATGGAAGCCCAGGCCGGCAGTTTCTCCGACCAGGACATTGCCGACATCGCCGCCTACCTCGCCAACCTCACCGCTGCCAAGTAAGGAGCATCCCATGATCTTCCGAGTTGCCCTTCTGGCCACCGCGCTGCTCCTTCCCTTTGCCGCCTCCGCAGCCGATGTGGGCGATATCGCCGCCGGCAAGGAAAAGTCCATCATCTGCCAGGCCTGCCACGGCGTCGACGGCAACGGCATCGGCGATCCGCAGTACCCGCTTCTGGCCGGACAATACCGCGACTATCTGGCCAAGGCCTTGCACGACTACAAGTCCGGCGAGCGCGACAACGCCATCATGGCCGGCTTCGCCAGCACGCTGAGCGACCAGGACATCCTCAACCTCGCGGCCTACTTCTCCAGCCAGACCACCAAGCTGCGCGACCTGCAGGGCATCCACTGAGATCCCGCGCCCCGACACGCGTCTTGCGATCCCGGCTCCGGCCGGGATCGTCGTTTTGGGCGAGCCGCAGCCGTGCCCTTGACTCGGCACAAGGCAGCAGCTCATCACCGATGCTTTCGATGGTGCGGCAGGCATCCGATTAGAATGACGCCATGACCACAACCTCTGCTTTCAACCGCGACCGCCTGTCGCACTGCGTCGACGCGCTCATCCTGCACACCGGCGAGCTCGCCCGGCTCGGGCTGACGCCCGCCACCAGCAGCAATTTCTCGATGCGGCTGGACGCGCACCATGCCGTCATCACCGTCTCCGGACGCGACAAGGGCCGGCTGACGCCGGGGGATTTCATGGTGGTCGATCTCGATGGCCACCCGGTTGGCACCGAACAGCGTCCTTCGGCGGAAACC
>CAZTXX010000093.1:0-8340 GCA_964617405.1 uncultured Aquimonas sp.
TGGCGGAAGCCGAAATTCGCGAGATCCAGCTCCCAGACCTGGTTGGCCGCGGCGAGCGAAACGTACAGTTTGTCATGCGCGCTGGCGAGCCCCACGGGACGGTCGAGGAACACCTCCTGCTCGCGATAATTCTCTACCGCGAGTGGGGTACCAGCCCGGCCCTGCCCCATCACCGTATCGACGTTTCCGGTGCTCAACTGGATACGGCGGATCGCATGATTGCCGGTATCTGCCACGTACAGGCCATCCTTCACCAGCACCAGCCCGCAGGGCGAATGGAAACCGGCCTGTACGCCCGGGCCATCGACAAAGCCCGCGGTGCCCGAGCCGAACACGCGAAGGATCTTGCCTTCGTGGCTGCACTCCAGGATGCGGTGGTGTCCGCTGTCGCTGACATACAGGTGCTGCGGAGAAAGCGCCAGCGCATTGGGGAATGCCAGCTCGCGCATCGGCTCGGGACGCAGGCAGGTCGGCGCATTGGCATAGACCCGCAGGCCACGATCCCCGGCCTCGTCCAGCAATGTCGCGATTTTCTGCTCCAGCAGGTCGCGTTGCTGGTCACCGGCAACGATCTCCACGAAGCGCCCCTCGGCGTCCACCAGTGCGACCGATGGCCAGGCGCGGATACCGTAGTGTTGCCAGGTCACCGCATCGGAGTCGCTGGCCACCGCGAAGCGCACGCCCAAGCGGTTGACCGCGCGGGCAACCAGGCCGGGATCACGCTGCGCATCGAACTTGGGGGTATGGATACCCAACACAGTCAGTCCGTCGCCATATTTGGCCTGCAGGTAACCCAGCTCGACCAGCAGGTTGGCTGACATGGCCGATCCGGCGTGCCAGAACACCAGCGCGGTGATCCGCCCGCGCAGTTGGGAAATGCGTGCGCCCTGGCCATTCACCCAGACCAGTCCGGGTGCAAAATCGGGAGCCATCGGGAAATCGGACATCGGGGAGCCTCACACGCACGCAGGGTTCACGCATCGTCACCCATTATCGGTATCAACCCCGATCCCGCAAGCGCTGCACCAGATGCGGCATGGCCCGGCGCAACAGCGAAGCGGTATGGCGGAAGTCTTCGATATCGCCATAGTAGGGGTCAGGCACCTCGGTACCGACTGCGCCTCCGCACCAGGGCAGCAGCAACGCGGTTTCGGCCTTGGCATCCTTGGGACGATGCAGCTCGAGCCAGTGCAGATTGGCGGCGTCCGCCGCGAGGATCAGGTCAAATTCGGAAAAATCCGTCGCTTGTACCTGCCGGGCGCGCAGTGAGTCGATGCTGCAACCCAGCTCCCTGGCTACCGCCCGGGCGCGCGGGTCGGGCGCCGCACCAATGTGGTAATCGTGGGTCCCCGCCGAATCGAGCTTCAACGACAGCCCGGCCTCGTCCAGCGCCGCGCGCACCATGCCCTCGGCCAGCGGCGAACGGCAGATGTTGCCCATGCAGACGAAGAGGATGGACTCGGACCTGTGTTCAACGGGCATCGTAGGGGCACTCCTGGAAATCGGGATTCATGCGGATCCAGCCGCTACGGCAAGCGCCACGGCATCGGGGCCTCACTGACGCGGCAACAACGGCAGCGGGTCGATGGGCTTGCCGCTGCGGCGGATTTCGAAGTGCAGCATGTCGCGGCTGGCACCGCTGCGGCCCATCTCGGCGATCTGTTGCCCGGCCTTGACGCGTTGACCCTCGTCCACCAGGCGCCGCCGGTTGTGGCCATAGGCGGACAGGAAGGTGTCCGAATGCCGGATGATGATCAACTCGCCATAGCCGATCAGCCCCGAGCCCGAATACACCACTTCGCCATCGGCTGCCGCAACCACGGCCTGACCGGCGGTGCCGGCGATATTGATGCCTTGACGAGTCTGTTCGCCCGCCACGAAGCGGGCGATCACCTGGCCACTGGCCGGCCAACGCCATGCGATGTTGCCCACGGTGTTGGTGGCAGCCACGGATGATGTACTGGACGGGGCAGGTGCGGCAGGCGCTGGTGTCGCAGGGCTCGCGGGGACAGTGGAGCTTGCCGGTGCTGGAGGCGCGGGTTTTGCCGCACCCGTCACCGGAGCGGGCGTGGCAGCCACCGTACCGGATGCAGGTGTTGCTGACGGACCGGACGCGCTGCCCGTGGACGCCACGGTTACGCCTCCGGTTTGCCCCGTGGGCGAGGTCAGTCGCAGTTTCTGCCCCGGGTAGATCGTGTAGGGCGCGGCGATCCGGTTCCAACGCGCCAGCTCGCGATAGTCCAGGCCATGCCGAAAAGCGATACCATAGAGCGTATCGCCACGCACCACCAGATGCGTGGACGGGCCGCGTACCGGCTTCTGGGTGGATGTCGTGCCGCGCGCGGGGGGTGATGAGGCTTCCTGCGACACCACCGCGCGTGGCCGCACGCCACAGGCCACCAGGCAGGCGGCCAGCAACGCCAGCATCAGCCAACGCCAAGCTCTCATGCGCTGCCTCCACGCAATGCCAGCCAGCCGATCACTGCCGCCAACAGCGCCAGCGCGGTCCATCCAATCGGTTCGATGTGTCGGCGCAATGCCATTTCCGCTTTTTCCCCACCCAGTCGAATCGCCCACGCAACAAGAAACACGCGCTTGCCGCGCCCGATCAGGGCGCCGAAGAAGAACGGTAGCAGCGGCATCGAGACCGCGCCCGAAGCAAGCGTGAACACCTTGAACGGTACCGGCGTGAAACCGGCCAGCAGCAACAGCCAGAAACCATTTTCCGCCGCTTCGCGCTTTATCTCGTCGAAGTGCGCGGCGTAACCGAAGCGTTCCAGCAGCGGCATGGCCAGCTCGATGGCGAAATGCCCCACGGCATAGCCGATGAACATGCCCAGCATGGACCCAAGCAGGCTGATCGCCGCAAACGCGTAGGCGCGTTGCGGCCGGGCCAGGGACATCGGGGCCAGCATCACCTCGGGCGGAATCGGAAATATGATCGCTTCCAGAAAGCTGATCCCGCCCAGCAAGGCCGGCGCACGACGATGTCGCGACCAGGCCAGCATGCGCTCGTAAAGCGGCGCAAAAAGCTTCACGCGGTGCCCCCGAGCAGGGGTACGAACGACACCGCGCCCAGAACCTCCGGCTGCCAGTCGCCATTGGTGGCACTCCAGCGCACCAACTGCTGCGCGCCGGGCTCACCGACCGGTGCCACCAGCACGCCCCTGGGCGAGAGCTGGGACAGCAATTCGGGATCGAGCGCGCTGGCGGCAGCCGTCACCAATATTCCGTCGTAGGGCGCGTGCTCCGCCCAGCCGGTACGCCCGTCGTCGTAACGGCAGTGGATATTGCGCAACCCGAGCGCGCGGAAACGCCGTCGCGCGGAACGCTGCAGTTCTTCGATACGCTCCACCGTGTAGACATCGGCCACCAGCGCGGAAAGCACCGCTGCCTGGTATCCCGAGCCGGTACCGATCTCCAACACCTTGCCGCGGGCGCCGGCTTCCAGCAGCGCTTCGGTCATGCGTGCCACCACCCAAGGCTGGGAGATGGTCTGTCCGCGCCCGATGGGCAGCGCGGTGTCCTCGTAGGCACGCGTCGCCAGCGCCTCGTCGATGAACAGGTGCCGTGGCAGGTTGCGCATGACCTCCATCACGCGCTCGTCGCGGATGCCGTTGCGACGCAGGCTTTCGACCAGACGCTCCCGCGCCCGCGGCGAAGTCATGCCGAGACCATCGACCTCCTGCGCAAAGCGTGGCGCCATCACGGCACGCGCTCCATCGAGCGGGTCAACCCGTCCACCCATCCAGCCACCTTTTCCAGCGCCTGGTAACGGGTGAGGTCAACGTGGATCGGCGTGATGGCAACGCAACGCGAGCGGATCGCATGGAAATCCGTGCCGGGCCCACCATCCAGCTCGGGACCGGCCATGC
Organism: uncultured Aquimonas sp.; assembly: GCA_964617405.1. Lineage (GTDB taxonomy): Bacteria > Pseudomonadota > Gammaproteobacteria > Xanthomonadales > Xanthomonadaceae > Denitratimonas. Next base: position 3,876 of record CAZTXX010000093.1, read on the forward strand.
CGATCCACCAGATCGGCCGGCCGCGCGGATCCTCCTGCGCCACGCAGGGCTCGGCGCGCTCGCGATGACCGAGACGGGTGACCTCGAAACCACGCAGATCGGCCCAGGGCACGTCCGGCACGTTGACGTTGAGGATGGTGTTGGCCGGCAAGGGATCGACGACCAGCCGCGCCACCAGCTCGGTTGCCACCCGCGCGGCGGTGGGGTAATGACGTTCGCCGCCATTGCCCCAGACCAGGGACATGGCGATCGCGGGCAGGCCGAGGAAACGCCCCTCCATCGCCGCGGCGACGGTACCCGAATAGATCACATCATCGCCCAGGTTCGCATGGGTATTGATGCCCGACACCACGATGTCCGGCTCGAAATCCAGCAAACCGGCCAGCGCCAGGTGCACACAGTCGGTGGGCGTACCAGCCACGCACCAGGTGTCGGCATCCACGCGCCGGGCCCGCAACGGACGGTCGAGTGTGAGCGAATTGGAGGCACCGGAACGATCACGATCCGGCGCCACGGTCACCACCTGGTGTCCCGCATCGCGCAAGCCCTGTGCCAGCACCTTGATCCCCGGTGCATCCACCCCGTCGTCGTTGCTCACCAGTACCCGCATGCCCCTATCCGATAGCTGTTCCAACCAACCCGGCATGATAGCGGATGGCAAGACACGGAAGACGCGGCCCACACGTCGCAGCACACACCGCCGGCACGACCGGGGGCTCCGCATGGCAAGGCATGCGTGTCGCGATTTGCCGCAATGCCTGATCTGGCATATCATAGGCAGGCTTTGTCGGGTGTTTTGCACCGGATTGCCGTCCACACCGCACGTCAGCGGTGAATACACACGCGCGGATCATGCCCGTTCCGGGGTGCCCTTCGGGGTTCGGCAACGGCGACGCGCGGAAGCCCAACCCCGGAATCGTGGTGCCGACCGCCTCATGCGGCTGTGCCCATTGCGACACGGCGTCCAATCAACCCGCCGCCCGCAGACGATTCCACCATCAGGAGTCACACCATGTCCCAGATCACCATGCGCCAGATGCTGGAAGCCGGCGTCCATTTCGGCCACCAGACCCGCTATTGGAACCCCAAGATGGCGCCGTACATCTTCGGCGCGCGCGGCAAGATCCACATCATCAACCTGGAAGCGACGGTTCCGCTGTTCAACGACGCGATGAACTTCATTTCCGGCATGGCGCAAAAGCGCGGCACCATCCTGTTCGTGGGCACCAAGCGTTCGGCGCGCGAAGCCATTGCAGAGGAAGCGGCGCGTTGCGGCATGCCCTACGTCTCGGCGCGCTGGCTGGGCGGCATGCTCACCAACTTCCGCACCGTCAAGCAGTCGGTGGCCCGCCTCAAGGAGCTGGAAGCTGCCGAGACCGATGGCACCTTCGCCAAGCTGGTCAAGCACGAAGTTCTGCAGCGTCAGCGCGAGCGCGAGAAGCTGGAGAAGTCGCTGGGCGGCATCAAGAACATGAACAGCTTGCCCGACGCGCTGTTCGTGGTGGACATCGGCCACGAGAACATCGCGGTTGAAGAAGCCCGCAAGCTCGGCATTCCGGTGGTCGCGGTGGTCGACACCAACTACAACCCGGAACTGGTCGACTACGCCATTCCCGGCAACGACGACGCCATCCGTGCCGTGCAGCTCTATGCCCGCGCCGCTGCCGACGCCGTGCTGGAAGGCAAGGCCGCAGCCCCGATCACCGCGTCCGCCGGTGACGACGAGTTCATCGAACTGGACGAACAGGGCAACCCCATCGTCAAGGACGAGGCCGAAGCCAAGAAGGCACCGCGCCGCGCGCCGGCCAAGAAGTCCAGCGGCAATCGCCAGCCGCGTGCCGAGAAGGCCGCCGGCGACGCCGAGTAACCCAGGGGCGCCCCTGCTGCGTGTCGGCCCACCGGCCCGCAGCGCTCCCCTTCGCGCAGCGCGGTTCCACGCGCTGCGTGCCACGCATTAGCCATACAACGAGGTAACCCATGGAAATCACAGCAGCCCTGGTCAAGGAACTGCGCGAGCGCTCCGGCGCCGGCATGATGGAGTGCAAGAAGGCACTCACCGAGCACAAGGGCGACATCGACGCCGCGATGGAGCACCTGCGCAAGACCGGCCTGGCCAAGGCCGACAAGAAGGCCGACCGCGTCGCCGCCGAGGGCCGCATCGCGATGGCCGTTGATGGCACCCGCGCCACCCTGGTCGAGGTCAATTCGGAAACCGACTTCGTGGCCAAGGACGAAAATTTCGTGGCCTTTGTCAATGCCGTCGCCCAGGCTGCACTGGCCAGCAACGCAGCCGATGCCGACGCGCTCAAGACGGTGAAGCTGGCCGATGGCAACAGTGTCGAGGAAGCGCGTGCCGCGCTGATCGCCAAGGTCGGCGAGAACGTGCAGGTCCGCCGCCTGGCGCAGCTTGCCGACGCCTCGAACCTGGGTGCCTATGTGCACGGCAACCGCATCGGCGTGCTGGTGAATGTCCAGGGCGGCTCACCCGAGCTGGCCAAGGGTCTGGCCATGCACATCGCCGCGATGAATCCGCAGTACCTGACCCCGGCCGATGCTCCGGCCGAGTTCGTCGCCAAGGAAAAGGAAATCGCCCTGGCCCAGATGAGCGAAAAGGACAAGGCCAAGCCGGCGGAAATCCAGGAAAAGATGATCTCCGGCAAGCTCAACAAGACGCTGGCGGAAATCAGCCTCACCGGCCAGGCTTATGTGCTCGACACCGACATGAGTGTCGAACAGGCGCTCAACAAGGAAGGCGCGAAGGTGCTCTCCTACCAGCGTCTGGTGGTGGGTGAAGGCATCGAGAAGAAGGAAGACGACTTCGCCGCTGAAGTGATGAAGCAGGCCGGTCTGGCCTGAGCCTCAAGGCCAGCAAGTTCGGAAAGAGCCGCGGGAAACCGCGGCTTTTTCGTGCCCGCGCGATGACTGACAGACGCGCGCAACCATCCGCCCCACAGACTCATCGGCCCTTGGCCCGTGTCACGCCAGCCGTGACATGGCTGAACCTCGCCGGGCCGATCCGGAAAGGTTCGCCGCAGTACGCGTCCTTTCAACCACCCGCTCGGCTACAATTTCGCCGATTTGCCGCCTTGGAGCCCACCATGAACGCCGTCGCGCCGAAATACCGCCGCATCCTCCTCAAACTCAGCGGCGAGGCGCTGATGGGAACCTCCGACTACGGCATCGACCCGGACGTACTGGGGCGCCTGGCCAAGGAAGTGGTGGAACTGCAGAACGCCGGCGTCGAGGTGGGCCTGGTGATCGGTGGTGGCAACATCTTCCGCGGCGCCGGGCTGGCTTCCGCCGGAATGGACCGGGTCACCGGCGACCATATGGGCATGCTGGCCACGGTGATGAATGCCCTAGCAATGCAGGATGCGCTGGAAAAGCTTGGCGCCAGCGTGCGTGTGATGAGCGCGATCAAGATCAACGAGGTCTGCGAGGACTACATCCGGCGGCGTGCCATCCGGCACCTTGAGAAGGGCCGCATCGTGCTGTTTGCCGCCGGCACCGGCAACCCCTTCTTCACCACCGATTCGGCAGCCGCGCTTCGCGCCGTCGAGATCGGCGCCGAGTTGCTGCTCAAGGCCACCAAGGTGGACGGGGTATACGACGCCGATCCGAAGAAGAAGAAGGACGCGCGCCGTTTCGAACAGCTCACCTACGACGAGGTCATCGCCCGCAACCTGCAGGTGATGGACACCGCCGCCATCGCGCTGTGCCGCGACTACAACCTGCCACTGCGCATCTACGACATCACCCGCCCGGGCGACCTGAAGAACATCGTGCAGGGCAAGGCCATCGGTACCCTGGTGCACGGCCGAAGCTGAGTCACACCGGGCACTGCCCCGGCAGGGAAACACACGACGCGGATGCGCAGGGCCATGCGGCACGCGCACTTTCGCTTCGCCTATACTTGGCGTTTGCCCTCGAAAACAACCGGAATCCAGACCATGCTCAATGACATCAAGAACGACGCACAAACCCGCATGGCCAAGTCCATCGACGCGCTACGCTCGGAGCTGACCAAGGTACGCACCGGACGCGCCAACAGCGCGTTGGTGGACAACCTCAAGGTGGTCTATTACGGAAGCGAAATGCCGCTCTCGCAGGTGGCCACCATATCGGTGGCCGATGCGCGTACGCTGACGATCACGCCCTGGGAGAAGGGTATGGTCGGGGCCATCGAAAAGGCCATCTACGGCTCCGACCTCGGGCTCACCCCCAATACTGCGGGCACCGTGATCCGCATCAACCTGCCGGCCCTCACCGAAGAGCGCCGCCGCGACCTGGTCAAACACGTGCACGGTGAGGGCGAGAACACCAAGGTTGCCATCCGCAGCGTGCGCCGCGATGCGCTGCAACAGGTGAAGGAACTGCAGAAGGCCAAGTCGATCAGCGAGGATGACGAGCGTCGCGCGGAAGATGAGATCCAGAAGCTCACCGACAAGGCGGTCAAGGACGTCGA
>CAZTXX010000094.1:0-8247 GCA_964617405.1 uncultured Aquimonas sp.
TCAACCATCTGATCGACCAGCGCATCGACGTGGTGATGGCGCGCACCGCGCACCGTCCATTGCCCAGCGGGCAGCTGCGGCCGCGCCAGGTGCTGGCCTTCGCCTTCGTGCTGGCGGCGCTGTCGATGCTGATCCTGGTGTTGTGGACCAATGTCCTGACTGCGGTACTGACCTTTGCCTCGCTGATCGGCTACGCGGTGATCTACACCGCATGGCTAAAGCGTGCGACACCGCAGAACATCGTGATCGGCGGCCTGGCCGGGGCCGCGCCGCCGATGCTGGGCTGGGTCGCCATCACCGGTGAAGTCCATCCGCACGCGCTGCTTCTGCTGCTGATCGTCTTCGTCTGGACGCCACCGCACTTCTGGGCGCTGGCGATCTTCCGGCGTGACGACTATGCGCGCGCGATGATCCCCATGTTGCCGGTCACCCATGGCGTGGTCTATACGCGCTGGCACGTGCTGTTCTACACCCTGCTGCTGGCGGTGGTGACCATGCTGCCCTGGCTCACCGGCATGAGTGGGGCCTTCTATCTGGGCGGTGCGCTGGTGCTGGACGCGGTATTCATCTATTACGCCATCCGCCTGATGAACCCGCCTTCCGAGCGCTTCGCGATGGCGGTGTTCGGCTACTCGATCGTCTATCTGATGGCCTTGTTCGCCTTCCTGCTGATCGATCACTGGCTGCCCGTGTCACCTTGATCCGCCGCCGGCGCGTGTTCCGCGAAACGCTGCGCCAGCACCGCGCACACCATCAACTGGATCTGGTGAAACAGCATGATCGGCAACACGATCATGCCCAGTACCGCTTCGCCCCCAAACAGGATATTGGCCATCGGCACGCCCGTGGCGAGGCTTTTCTTCGAGCCGCAGAACAGCAGGGTGATGCGGTCGGCGCGCTCGAAACCGAGCCGCCTGCCGGCAAAGCTGATCAGCCCCATCACCACCGCCAACAGCAGGCAGACCACCACCAGCAGGCCCAGCAGGACAGGCCAGGGCACCTGCTGCCAGAGCCCTTCGGTGACCGCATGGCTGAAGGCGCCATACACCACCAGCAGGATGGTGCCCCGGTCGGTTGCTCCCAGCAGCTTGGCGCGCCGCTGCACCCAGCGGGCGATCCATGGGCGCAACAGGTGACCCGCCACGAAAGGCGCGAGCAGCAGGAGAAGGATGTCGATGATCGCCTGCCACGGCGCGCCCATTCCGCCGTGGGTAGCCAGCAACAAAGTTGCAAGCAGCGGTGTCAGGAAGACCCCGGCGAGGTTCGACACCGAAGCGGCCACCACCGCCCCGGCGATATTGCCGCGCGCGATCGAGGTGAAGGCGATCGAGGATTGCACCGTGGATGGCAACGCGCAGAGGAACAGCACGCCAAGGTACAGCTCGGGCGTGAGCAGCCAGCCGGCCAGTGGCTGGAGCCCCAGGCCCAGCAGGGGAAACAGCAGGAAGGTGGCGACAAGTACCGCCGCGTGCAGGCGCCAGTGCCGCAAACCCGCCACCACGGCTTCCCGTGGCAGGCGCGCGCCGTGCAGGAAAAACAGCAGCGCGATGCCTGCGGTGGTGATGTGCGACAACCATGTGGCCACGGTGCCGGTGGCCGGCCAGAGACTGGCCAGCACCACCACCGCGATCAGGGACAGGGAAAAGCGGTCGAACAGGTAGCGTAGGTTCATCGCGGCATTATTGCGCGCCGCAGCACCGTCTGCCGTGCGCCGGTGCCCAGCCGCTAGAATCGGGCGGGACGAGGAAGGGGGATGCAATGACAACCTGCACCAGACAACACGGCGCCCACGCGCGCCGGTGCGAAGAACGGTTTTGGCGGCACATCGGGTCGGGTGGCCGATGACCGCGCTGAGCTTCCTGGGCGGGGTCGGCACAGTCACCGGCTCCCGCTATCTGATCGAATCGGGTGAGGCGCGGATCCTGGTTGATTGCGGTCTGTTCCAGGGCTTCAAGAACCTGCGCGAGAAAAACTGGGAGCCGCTGCCGGTGCGCGCGCGCGACATTGACGCGGTGGTGCTCACCCATGCCCATCTCGATCATTGCGGTTATCTGCCGCGCCTGGTGCGCGAGGGGTTTTCCGGCCGGATATACGCCACCGCGGCCACCGCCGAGGTCGCGGCGCTGATCCTGCGTGACAGCGCGCACCTGCAGGAAAAGGACGCCGAGTACGCCAATCGCAAGGGCTTTTCGCGACACGCACCGGCCTTGCCGCTGTACCGGGTTCACGATGCCGAGCGCGCCATCGCGGCCTTCACCACCATCCCGCTGCATCAGGCGGTGCCCCTGCCCGGTGGGATGCGCTGCACCCTGCGACGTGCCGGGCACATCCTCGGGGCGGCCACGGTGCAGATCGATGCCAACGGCCGCAAGCTGGTGTTTTCCGGGGATCTGGGCCGTTATGGCGATCCGCTCATGCCCGATCCCGAGTCCGTGCCCGAAGCCGATGTGGTGTTGGTCGAGTCCACCTACGGCGACCGCCCGCATCCGCGTGCCGATCCGGTGCGTGCCCTGGGTGCGGTAATCGAACGGACCGTGCGGCGCGGTGGCACCGTGGTGATACCGGCCTTCGCGGTGGGACGCACCCAGTCGTTGATCCATTACCTGTGGCGCCTGCGACAGGAAGGTCGGCTCGACAACCTGCCGGTGTACCTCGACAGCCCGATGGCCACCAGCGCCAGTGAGCTGATGCATGCCTTTCCGCGCGACCATCACCTCGATCCCGACGAGTACGTGGCCGCGTGTGCGGCGGTGACCTGCGTGCGCGAGGTGGAGGAATCCAAGGCGCTGTCGGCCAACCCTTATCCCAAGGTGATCATTTCCGCCAGCGGCATGGCCACCGGGGGACGGGTGCTGCACCACATCGCGGCCTTTGGCGCGGACCATTGCAACACCTTGTTGTTCTCCGGCTTCCAGGCGGCGGGGACACGCGGCAGGGCGCTGCTGGATGGCGCGCGCGAGATCAAGCTCCTCGGCCAGTGGATGACGATCCGCGCTGAGGTGGCCGAACTGGGGATGCTGTCGGCCCATGCCGACAGCGACGAGCTGATGCGCTGGCTGGGCGGTTTCCGGCGCGCGCCGCAGCAGGTCTTCGTGGTGCATGGGGAGCCATCCGCTTCCGAGGCGCTGCGGGTGCGCATCGGGCGCGAGCTGGGATGGCGCGCCGCCGTGCCCCTGCTGGGTCAGCGCGTGGTGTTGTGACCCCGGGCCACGCGGGTGGCCCGGGCTGTCTGCGCCACGGCTTCCCCGTCTACTTGGGCGAGAAACGTGCCGTGATGGCGGTCGGGCCCGAGGTGCGCACCCGACAGTTGCCAGCGACGATGCTGTCGCACTGGCTGGTGATCCAGCCGACGAATCGCGTGTTGCTCGCTGGGGTCGCGACCAGGTCGTAGCTGGCATTGATCGGGCCGAGCCGGCAGGGGTACTGGCTGCAGGTGCCCAGGGTTTCGCCGTTGGAGACACGCTTGACCAGCACGCTGCCCGCGCCCGAGCCTTGTCGGCTGATGGTGAGCGTGGGGTTGCCGCTGCTGCTGGCCACGAAGCGCGCGGTCAGGGTACGGGCGCGTTCCAGCTTCACCCGGCAATAACCCGCACTGGGCCTGCTGTCGCAACTGCCCTGCCATTCCATGAAGCGCGAACCGCTGGCGGCGGTGGGGATCAGGTCCACCGATACCTTCTCCGGCACCGCCACTTCGCAGGGAAGGGCGCCGCAGATCGCCAGCGTTTCACCTGTCGACACACGACGTACCACGACCTTGCCGCCACCCAGGCCGGTCCAGCCGATGGTCAGCTTCTGGGTGGGTACGAACGGGGTGTACTTGCCGGTGAGCGTGATTCCGTTGGCCGCCTCGGCACCGTGCAGCATGATGTAGTAGGTGCCCGAGGGCGGTGCGGCCCAGGCGCAGGTTTCGTTGCTTCCGACCTTGTAGGGTCGGCAGGCGAACTGTTCGAAGTTCGGAACCGCGCCGCGGCGCACGTAAAGGTCGGCATCGCCGTTGCCGCCCTGCATCTGGATACTCAGGTCGGTGGCGCCCTCCGGCACGCTGAAGCGGTAGTAGCGGGCGCCGTCCTCGGGGATCGAGATGTTGCGCACCGCCGTGTTGCGGCTGAGCGAGGTGCCGCCATTCGGGCCGCTGGTGTAGCTGGCCTTGAGCTGCACGCCGCTGAAGCTGCCGTCGGCGGAAATCATCGCGAAGTAGGTGCCGGCAATCGGCGCCGGGAACGAACAGGCTTCGTTGTTGCCGTACTTCCATGGCCGGCAGTCGTAGGTTTCACCATCGGTGGTCGGCTCGACATCGCGGCGCACGTGGAGGTCGGCATCACCGGTGCCGCCGCTCATCTCGAACTTCAGGTTTGTCGCGCCGGCCGGCACCTTGAGCGAGAACATCAGCTTGCGATCACCCGTACCGGACAGCCCGCTGCGCACCGAGCCGTTGCTCATCGTCTGAACCGGGATCTTGAACGTGGCGTATACCGCCCGGCCCTGGTTCATCGTCAGCTCGCAGTTGCGCGAGCGGCCAGAACAGGCGCCGTTCCAGCCGGTGAACTCGTAGCCGTCGGCCGCGGTGGCGCGCAAGGTGATGGTGGTGCCCTTGTCGAAGCGATCGGCGCAGCTCGTGCCGCAGTCGATGCGCGAAGGTGAACTGGTCACCTTGCCGGTGCCGTTGCCGTAGAGGGCCACGCTCACCGGGTAGGCGGTGATGCTGCCGCCGCGCGCCCGGCGCACGGCTGCGGCGGCATCCACGATGCCGGTTCCACAACCGCCCACGCAATAGCTGGGGAAGGGGCGCGCGGTATCGCGCAACATGGCTCCCACCTGATCGGGCGTAAGCGAGGGTTTGCGCTCCAGCAACAGAGCCACCACGCCGGCGACATAGGGCGTGGCCATCGAGGTGCCATTCATCCCGCCATAGGTGGCAGAGGCCGGTGAGGTCCGGCCGGAGTTGACGGTGGAGTGGATCATGCCATCACCGGAGCCTTCGCCGCCGGGTGCGGTCACGTCGATGGCCACGCCGTAGTTCGAATAATTCGAGCGCTTGCCCTCGCGATTGTTGGCGGCCACGGTGATGACGCCGTTGCAACCCGCCGGGCGGCGCGTGGCGGCCGGCGACGCCTCGTTGCCAGCGGCCACCACCAGCACCGATTTGCGCGAGCGGGCGCTGTCGATGGCGCGCTGGTAGGTGGTACCGCAGTCGCCTTCACCGCCCAGGCTCAGATTGATGACGCGCGCCGGGGTGGGGTTGTCCGGCACGCCGGATACCCGCCCACCGCTGGCCCAGATGATCGCCTCGGCGATGTCGGCGGTGCTGCCGCTGCCGCATTCGCCCAGCACCCGCACGTGCTGCAGCAGGGCGCCGGGTGCGGCACCGGCGATGCCCGTATTGTTGTGGGTGATGGCGGCGGCGATGCCGGCCACGTGGGTGCCGTGCCAGCTCGAATCCCGTGCCGGCTCATTGGGGCCGCAGCGGCCCGCCGCTCCCCAGGTACCCATGTCGGAGGGGTCGTTGTCGCGGCCGTTGCCGTCACGCGCGCTGGCCGCATCGCTGATGAAGTCGTAGCCGGGCAGGGTCTTGGCATCCAGATCGGGGTGCATCGTGCGCCCGGTATCAAGGATGGCGATCACCACGCCTTCGCCCAGGGAATGATCCCAAGCCGGCTCGATATTGAGCCCGCCGATGGCCTCACGCAGGCCCCATTGGCGGTTGTACTGCGGATCGTTGGGCACGGCAGCGGCCCATTGACGGGTGTTGGGCTCGATGCTTTCGATCTCCGGGTTGTCGGCCATCTTGACCATGAAGTCGTTTGCCGCATTCCCGCCGACCTTTTTGCCCAGGCGCAGCAGATGGCCACCCGTGGCCAGCCGTCGTTCGCGTTTGGCGGTCACGCCGATGGCGGCCTTGACGCGCGCCAGATCGCGATCCACGGCCTTGCGGGTATCGTCGGCCGTCTTGGCCTCCTCGTCGCCCGGAGCGGCATCGTTGCGGTAGTAGACGATGAAGCTGTCGAAGGTTTCATCGATGGCACCGGCCTCGAGCAGAACGCGATCAGACAACAACACGCGTTCTTCGGCGCTGATCTGCGCCGCAGTGGCGGCATTGAGCGAGACCCCGGCCATCGCCAGCAACAGGACAGTGGACATCAGCGGTCGACAGGAGCGAGTGGGGAGTTTCATGCGGTGTCTCCAGGAGATGAGGGGTCGGGCGCGCGCCAGTGCGGCCCGATATTGAAGCAAGGCGCAATATTGCGCGAAATCGGCTCATCGATGACGAGCTGTTACGCAAACCGATGGCTGGAACCCTCGCCGCCGCCCTGTTGACGGCCGCCTTGTACCTTCGTACAGATTCGGGTGTCTGCGCATTGCGCTAGCGTCGGCACGCGACCGACCGACTCGCGTCGGCGCATTCCTTGGGAGGGAGACAACATGCGTGCATTCATGACCTTCGCGCTGGCAGGCGCGATGCTGGTTTTCGGGGCGCCGGCACAGGCCGCCTGTGTGGACAATGTGGTGCTGGTGCACGGCAATGCCGGCAGTCCGTCGGACTTCGACAACACTTACAACGAGCTGCGCGCGCGTGGCTACGCCACGTCCCAGATCTTCCGGCCCAGCTGGGGCAACACGCTCTGCCCGGCCTGCAACGACCACAGCGGGACCGAAGAAACGCCGGTGATCAACGCCCTGATCGACGCACTCGCCAGCTCCTGCACCGGTCGGATCGACGTGATCGGCCACTCCATGGGCGTGACCCTGGCGGCGCGCGAGATCGACAAGTACGGGCTCAAGGGCTACGTCGACAGCTTCGTGGGCATCGCCGGTGCCTATCGGGGGCTGTGGTCGTGTGGCACCTATCCGTGGAACGTGATCACCAGCACCTGCGGCTCGCAGGGCTTGTCGGTCAACAGTCCGTTGCTCAACAGCCTGGCCGGCAAGAAGCCGGGCGCGCGGGCCTACTCGATCAAGTCCAACATCGACCAGATCGTCTGCTCCACCGGCGTGTGCACCGTGGGCGGCATCCATTCCTCGACCATTCCCGGCGAGAACGCCAGCTACACCTATGCGACCGGGCACTTCGGCCTGCTGACCGGTACGGCGATGACGCAGGTGAATCTGATCCAGTAGGTCGGCTCGCGCTGCGCGTGCGTCAACCTGGTGCAGCCGTGATCCGTCCGAGTGTCACGCGCTCGCGCTGCTCCAGGTCGCACAGGGTGTGCACATCGGAAAAGCCCGCGGTGCCGAAGATGGCGCGCACCCCCGGCCCCTGATCCAGGCCGTGCTCGAGCACCAGCCAGCCGCCGGGCAGCAGGTGGGCGGGTGCATCACGCGTGATCTGGCGGATCGCGTCGAGGCCCTCGACGCCACAGGAAAGCGCCATGGCCGGCTCGAAACGCAGATCGCCGCGCGCCAAGTGTGGATCGCCATCGGCGATGTAGGGCGGGTTGCTTGCGATCAGGTCGAAGCGTTCGCCACGCAGCGGTGCCAGCCAGTCGCCTTGGCGGAAGTCCACGTTGGCGATGGTGTTGCGGATGGCATTGCGCGCTGCCACTTCGAGCGCCGCCGTGCTGGCGTCAGTAGCCACCACGGTGGCGTTTGGGCGCTCGCCGGCGATCGCCAGCGCGATGGCGCCGCTGCCGGTGCCAAGATCCGCCACGCGTGTGGTGCGTGATGCCGGAAGGCGGGCGAGCGCGGCTTCCACCAGCAGTTCGGTTTCCGGGCGCGGAATGAGGGTGGCGGGGGTGACTTCGAGATCAAGCGTCCAGAAGCCGGTGTGGCCCAGGATATAGGCCAGCGGCTCACCCGAAGCGCGGCGCTCGATCAGTGCGGCGTAGCGTTGACACGCGCGCGCATCGACCAGGTCGCCGGCATGGGAAAACAGCCAGGCGCGGTTGACGCCGAGGGCGTGTTCGGCCAGCCACTCGGCTTCACGCCGCGCGCTCTTGCCCTCCAGGCGCGAGGCGGCTTCGCGCAGCAGGTCTGCGATCGTCGGTGGGCTTTCTGAAAAACCGGGCATCATGTGGTGATGGTAACCAAGCTTGCGAATCCGTATCACCCGTCCGTTGCACCGCGCGATTTCACCGGCCTGGTGCGCGCCAGCTTTTCGCTCTGGCTGTCCAGCCTGGGTGCGCTGTGGTGGCCGGCGCTGGGCTATTCACTGGTCTCCCAGTTGCCCTGGTTGCCGTGGTGGTGGAATACCCGCGCCCAATTCGAGCACGGCTCATGGCGCGCCTGGATCGAGCCGGGATTGTTTCGCCC
>CAZTXX010000095.1:0-2040 GCA_964617405.1 uncultured Aquimonas sp.
CCCACGCTGGCCGGTGCCGCGCGGCTGTCGCTCGAAGTGGAGATCCCCCGGCTCAAGGTGGCCGAGTACCACCGTCCCTATGTCGCCATCTGGATCGAGCGGGAAGACGCCAGCGTGGCCGCAAACCTGGCGGTCTGGTACCAGCTCGACAAGCCCGGCAGCAAGGGCGAGAGCGGCACCAAGTGGCTGCCCGATCTGCGCCAGTGGTGGCGACGCAGTGGCCGCAGCCTGGAAGTGCCGGTGGACGGTGTCACCGGTGCCACCCGCCCCGTCGGCACGCACCAGCTCGATCTGGACGGCAACTCCGTGCAGCTCAAGGACCTTGCGCCCGGCACCTACCGCGTGGTGGTCGAAGCCGCCCGCGAAGTGGGCGGTCGTGAACTGCTCAAGCTGCCGCTCGTCTGGCCGCCGGAGCAATCGCAGGAGACCAGTGTGCAAGGCAAGAGCGAGCTTGGCCTGATCCGTCTGAGCGCCACGCCGTGATTCTTCGCTTCAACCTTTGATGCCATCTTGCCGGTGTCCGCCGGACTGATGGAAACCAACGCGATTTCGCTCCACTTCCCCCGAGGAGATTCCCACATGAACCGCATGTCCCGTTCGCTTCGTCTTTCCGCCGTGGCGCTGGCGCTGGCCGCCACCGCGCTGTCGTTCTCCGCGCAGGCCCACAAGGCCTGGCTGCTGCCCTCGGCCACCGTGGTATCCGGTGATGCGCCGTGGGTGGGCGTGGACGGCGCGATTTCCAACAGCCTGTATTACCCCGACCACTTCCCGATGCGCCTCGAATCGCTGGTGATCACCGCACCCGATGGCAGCACCGTTGCGCCGCAGAACGCGCATACCGGCAAGTACCGCAGCGTGTTCGATGTCGAGCTGACCCAGACCGGCACCTGGCGCATCGCCAGCGTCAACTCGGGCCTGTTCGCGAGCTGGGAAGAGAACGGCCAGCCCAAGCGCTGGCGCGGCAACGAGGAAACGCTGGGCAAGGAAGTGCCGAAGGACGCGAAGAACCTGCAGATCACCCGCAGCGCCGGTCGCGTGGAAACCTTCGTCACCAACGGCTCGCCGAGCACCAACGCGCTCAAGCCGGTCGGCGTGGGTCTGGAACTGGTGCCGGTGACCCATCCCAACGATTTGTTCGCGGGTGAGGCCGCCACCTTCCAGCTGTTGATCGACGGCGAGCCCGCGACCGCGGTGGACGTGGAGATCGTGCCGGGTGCCACGCGCTATCGCGACAGCCAGAACGCGATCAAGGCCAGGACCGGCGACGATGGCCGCTTCAGCGTGACCTGGCCGGCGCCCGGCATGTACTGGCTGGAAGCCTCGTTGCAGGACGACAAGGCCAGCGCACCGGCCAGCCACCGCCGCGCCAGCTACGTGGCCACGCTGGAAGTGTTGCCGCAGTAAGCGGCTGCGCCATGCGTTCGGCTTTCCATCGCGCCGCCTGTTGTGCCCTGCTGGTTGGTCTGCTGCCGGCAGGCTGCGCGAGCGTGCCCGGGGTGTTGGAACTGGACGGCCACTCGATGGGTACCGGCTGGTCGGTGAAGGCGGTGGCGTCCGAAGCCGAACGCGCGCTGCTGGCCGGGCGGATCGACGCCCGGCTGGCTGCACTGGTGGCGGAAATGAGCGCTTGGGAACCAGACTCCGAGCTGACGCGCTTCAACCACGCCGAGCCTGGCCATGTGATGGGGTTTTCCCCCGACCTGTGCGCGGTACTTGGTCACGCGCTGGAACTGGCGCGCGACACCAATGGTGCCTACGACCCGACCATCGGCGCGCTGGCTTCGTTGTGGGGCTTCGGGCCGCAGGCAAGGCCATTGGACCGTCCGCCCGCGGCAGAGGATATCGACCGCGCGCGCGAACAGGTCGGTTGGCGCAAACTCGATTTCGACGCGGCCACCTGTCGCGCGACCCAGCCGGGTGGCGTGCTGCTCGACGTGTCGTCGCTCGGCCCGGGGTATGCGGTGGACCAGATCGCCGCCGAACTCGACGCGCTCGGCATCAAGGACTATCTGGCCGAACTCGGCGGCGAAATGCGCGCGC
>CAZTXX010000095.1:2140-4120 GCA_964617405.1 uncultured Aquimonas sp.
CCCGAGGAGGGCCGTGATTTCGCGACTTCACGCGGAGTGGCCGCGGTTTTCACCGTGCGTGAGACGAACGGCTATGCGCGTCGTTTCACGCCCGCCTTCGAGGATCACCTCGATCCATGAGCACGCGTGAATCCCCCTCGCGGCGCGGCGAATGGCTGGTGCTGGCTGTTCTGCTGGCGCTGGCCGCGTTGCTGGCGCCGTTCAACGATGGCAACTGGATGCCGAGCGAAAACCCGGTGCGCCATGCCTGGGCCTTGGCGCTCGCCCTGGTCTTCGGCTTTGCCTGGCGGGTTGGCGCATTGCGTCGCGCGCGGAAGCGCGACGCCGCAAGCTCGGAGGCATCGCCGGACAGGATCGAGCATGGCTCGCTGGCGATCTTCCACGCCACCCAGACCGGCGAGGCCGAAGTCCTGGCGTATCGAACCCGCGATGCCTTGCGCGCCGCCGGCACACCGGCGCATGTGCTGCCGCTGTCCGATCTTGATGGCGACACATTGGCTTCGCTGCATCGCGCGCTGTTCATCGCCAGCACCACCGGCGAGGGCGATCCGCCCGACGTGGTGATCGGGTTCGCGCGGCGCGTGATGGGTGCCTCGGCCACGTTGGCGAATCTTCGCTATGGCGTGCTGGCACTGGGCGACAGCAGCTACGAGGACTATTGCGGCTTCGGTCGACGGCTCGACGAGTGGCTCCGCGCGCAGGGTGCCCAGCCGATGTTCGAGCGCATCGAGGTCGATGATGGCGATCCGGCCGCGCTGGAAGCCTGGCGCAAGGCGCTCGCCGATGCGGTGGCCGAACAACCGCTGGTGGCATCCTGGCGCGGCCCGGCATGGCAGGCCTGGCGCTTGAACCGGCGTGTCGAACTCAATCCCGGCAGCCTGGGCGAGCCGACCTTCCATCTGGAACTGGCGCCGCTGAGTGGCCTGCTGCCCGAATGGCGTGCCGGCGACATCGCCGAAATCCGCCCGCAGAACGATCCCGAAACGCTGGCACGCTGGTTCGAAGCCACCACGCTTGATCCCGACGCCAACGTCTCCGGTGCCGGCGGCATCGAACGCCTGCGCGAGCGCATCGCGCGCAGTGAACTGCCGGAACCCGCTGCCGTGGCGGGCCTAGTGCCGCAGCAAGTGGCCGACGCGCTGGAAGAACTGCGTCCGCGCGACTATTCCATCGCCTCGCTGCCCGCCGATGGGCACCTCGCCCTGCTGGTGCGCCAGGGGCGCAGCGCCAATGGTGGCATCGGGCTGGCGGCGGGCTGGCTGACGCGCCACGCCGCCGAGCGCGGGCGCATCGCGCTGCGTATTCGCAGCAACCCGAATTTCCATGCCTTGCCAGAGGATGCGCCGATGATCCTGATCGGCAACGGCACCGGCTTGGCGGGCCTGCGCGCCCTGCTGCGCGAGCGTATCGCGCAGGGGCGGTTCGAGAACTGGCTGTTGTTCGGAGAACGCCAGCGTAGCCGCGATTTCTATTACGCCGAGGAACTGCAGGCGGCCCTGGCCGCCGGCCAGCTTGCGCATCTCGACCTGGCCTTTTCGCGCGATCAGGAAACCCCGCGTTACGTCCAGCACCTGCTGGAAGAAAACGCCGCGCGTCTGGCCGATTGGGTGTCGCGTGGCGCGGTGATCCATGTCTGCGGCAGCCTCGCCGGCATGGCCAGCGGCGTGCACGCGGCACTCGTGGCGGCCCTCGGCGATGCCGGTGTGATGGCGTTGATCGACGCGGGGCGCTACCGCCGCGATGTCTATTGATCCCAGGTACGTCTGCCGCCGCCCGGCTTGAGAACCGCGCTGCGCGTCGCCATGCTGGCTCCATGGCTACCGGATGGGCAAAAGAAGGTGCGGTACAGGACCAGATCGACAGCACGGTCGAAGACGCCGTGCGCCGCGCACGCAGCCGTCTGGCAGCCGGGCCGGGCCTGAGCGAGTGCGAGGACTGCGGCGAGCCGATTCCGGCGGCCCGTCGCGCCGCCGTTCCCGG
>CAZTXX010000095.1:4220-8179 GCA_964617405.1 uncultured Aquimonas sp.
TCACGCTACCCCGGCGCGCCCACCGCCGAGCCAAGCTTCGGCACCCTGCGGATCGCGTTTGATCCCGACGACAACCGTCGCGCCACGCTGACCTGGCCGAGTGGACACAGCATTCCGATCCAGCGCCAGGAGTTCTATATGGTGCGGCCCGAAGACAACCCTGGTACCACCGCCAACACTCTCAAGATGCTTGGTGAGTGGCAGGTCGTGGTCGATCTTTCGACCAACAACGACGCTGCGTTCCCTTTCACCGCCGACGTGCTGGTGCTGGATGATTATTCCTACGACAACGGCGTCAAGGCATGGACCTACGAAGGCTGCCGCCCGGATGATGCCCAGGTTGGTGGTTGCAGCGATTTCGCTCTCACCAACCACGATGCGGTCGGCTACTACGTGGCCCCCACCACGGCTTTTCCCACTGGCAATCAGGCAATTGTGGTGAAGGATGGACCGTATCAAGGCGTGATGTGGTACGCGCTCTACGAACTGGCGGTGGGCACCAATGACGGCTCCGGCCTGTTCACCCTTTACCCGCGTGGCGCCAACCCCTTCAACTATCCGGCCTATCGCGCGCGGACCTTCCGCAGCGCCAGCCGTACCTTCGTGCAGGAAGGCACCGGCCCGGCCAAGCAGGGCGAAAAGCCTGGGCGTGAAGCCGGACTGGCGGCTCTGCTCGATGCTCAGGGTGCGCTGCCGGTGGCGGCGAAATCGGTATCGCCGGAAAACGCGGCTCGCGCCGCAGCCCTGTTGCCAGTGATCCGTGCGTTGGAGGCACGGCTGGGCGAGTAAGCATTGACCTGTCCGGAAAATGCGAAGGGAGGCCTTGGCCTCCCTTCGTCGTTTCAGCGGTACGGCTTGTGGGATGCCCGGATCAGGGACTTGCCGCCAGCCGCACGCCGTCGGCGAGGATGCGGTATTCAACATCAGCGACTTCGCCGCCATTGCCGTCCGCCTTCATGTGCGCGATCTGCTCGGGGCTGAGCTCCTTGCGCGAGAGCGTGCCGTGCACGACGGCGGTGCCGGTGGAGTCCTTGGGAATGAAGAAGGCGTGGTTGTTGAACATCACACGCGCCGCCTCGCCATCGTGCTCCAGCATCATCCAGCAGCCCTTGGCCTGGCAGACCTCGGTGATCCGGCCGCTGAAGAGCGCGGGCGTGTCGGTCGGCGATTCGAACGCGGCGATGGCCTCGGACACGGGCACGACGGCACCATCGTCGAAGGCTTCGCCGTAGGCGGTGTAGTCGCCGGCGTGGGCGAGAAAGGCGGCGGCGGAAAGCAGGCAAGTGGCAAGCAGGCGCATGGAAGGTTCCGGAGCGGTGGAAATGTGGAATTGAAACGATAGTGGCGAGCCCTTGAACCCGCCAGTGGCGAATGCCGAATCATCCCGTCTTGCTCGACCTGCCTCCTGGGTTACCCTTCGCAGCCCATGATCGAACCCGTCTTCCCGATCGATCCCTTGCTGCCGGCGATCCGGGAGTCGCTTGCCGCACACCCGCGCCTGGTGCTTGAAGCGCCGCCCGGCGCGGGCAAGACCACGCGCGTGCCGTTGGCCTTGCTCGATGCGCCATGGCTGGACGGAAAACGCGTCGTGATGCTGGAGCCGCGTCGTGTTGCGGCGCGCGCCGCCGCCGGGTTCATGGCCCGCAGCCTGGGTGAGGACGTCGGCCAGACGGTCGGCTATCGCATCCGCTTCGAGAACCGCGTGAGCGCGGCGACGCGGATCGAAGTCGTTACCGAGGGCATCCTCACCCGGATGATCCAGGACGATCCGATGCTCGAGGGCATCGGCACGATCCTGTTCGACGAGTTTCACGAGCGCCATCTCGCGGGCGATCTGGGCCTGGCGCTCGCGCTCGACGTGCAGGCCCAGTTGCGTGACGACCTGCGCCTGGTGGTGATGAGCGCCACACTCGATGGCGAGAAGCTCGCGCGCTTCCTCGACGCCCCGCGCCTGACTTCCGAGGGCCGCAGCTTTCCGGTCACGATCAGCCACCCGCCCGCAAGGCGCGACGAACCCCTTGCCGCGCATCTGCGTCGCTGCGTTGAAAGCGCCTTTGCCGACCACCCCGGTGACATCCTCGCCTTCCTGCCCGGTCAGCGCGAGATCGCCGATGCGATGCGCGCGCTGGAAACCACGGGTCTGGATACCGAAGTGCTGGCGCTGCACGGTGAACTCTCCGTCGAGGCGCAAAGCGCGGTGCTGCAACCCTCGCGCGAAGGCCGTCGCCGCATCGTGCTGGCGACCAATGTGGCCGAATCCTCGGTCACCTTGCCCGGCGTACGCGTGGTGATCGACTCGGGTTTGGCGCGCGAGCCGCGATTCGATCCGAACTCGGGTTTTCCGCGCCTGGAAGTGGTGACGATCCCGCAATCCTCCGCCGACCAGCGTGCCGGCCGTGCCGGCCGCGTGGCCGAAGGCTGGTGCCTCCGGCTATGGCCACAGTCACAGCGCCTCGAAGCCTCGCGCCGCCCGGAAATCGTGCTCACCGAACTCACCGGGCTGGCGCTGGAGTTGGCTGCTTGGGGTAGCGACGACCTGCGCTTTTTCGATCCACCGCCCGCCGGTGCGCTGGCTGCCGGACGCGACCTGCTCGAACGCCTCGGCGCATTGTCCGGTGGCAGCATCACGCCGTTTGGTCGGCGCTTGCTGAAACTCGGCACCCACCCGCGCCTCGGCGCGATGCTGCTGGCGTCGGACGATCCGCAGGAGGTGGCCCTGGCTTGTGATCTGGCAGCCTTGCTGGACGCGCGCGATCCGCTCAAGGGCCCGCGTCGCGACGATATCGCCTCGCGCTGGCAGGCATTGGCCGCGTTC
Source organism: uncultured Aquimonas sp. (assembly GCA_964617405.1). Lineage (GTDB taxonomy): Bacteria > Pseudomonadota > Gammaproteobacteria > Xanthomonadales > Xanthomonadaceae > Denitratimonas. The sequence goes on from CAZTXX010000095.1 coordinate 7,036, forward strand.
CGCGCCGGCCGCACGCCGCCCGATGCCTCACGCGGCGCATTGGCCGTCATCGACCAGACGGCCAAGCAATGGCGTCGGCGTATTCCTCAACCCCCCGCTGCCGGTCATCCCGGCACCTCAATTCTCCGTCATCCCGGCGCAGGCCGGGATCCATTGATGAGGCATGACAAGGAGAAGCAGAGAATGGATTCCAGCCTGCGCTGGAATGACGAGGGGCCAAACCCCCACGTCGCGGCACACCACCTCGGCGCCTTGCTGATGTTCGCTTTCCCCGACCGCATCGCCCACCAGCATCCCGGCGACCCGCACCGTTACCAGCTCGCCAATGGCCGCAGCGCCACACTCGCGCCCGACAGCGCGCTCTATGGCGAACCCTGGATCGTCATCGCCGAGTTGCGCGATGCCGATCGCGATGCCCGCGTGCTGCGCGCCGCGCCGGTGGACGAAGCCATCCTCGAACGCGTCTTCCCGCAACGCTTCCTCACCCGGGACCGGGTGTTCTGGGATACCGGAAACCATCGCATCGCCGCCCAGCGCGAACGCCGCTTCGACCGCATCGTGCTCGACGTGCGTCCCATCGCCCAGCCCGATCCCGCGCGCTTCGCCGATGCCCTGGTCGACGCTGTGCGACAGCTCGGCATCGATGCCTTGCCCTGGAGCGAGCCACTGAAGCAGTGGCGTGAACGGGTGCGCTGCCTGCGTGGCTGGCTGCCGGAGGACGAAGCCGCCCTGCTGCCCGATCTGTCCGATGAGAACCTGCTTGCCACGCTCGACGACTGGTTGAGGCCCGCCCTACGCGGCAAGCGCCGCCTCGATGCGCTGACCGAGCACGAGCTCACCGAAGCGCTGAAATCCGGCATCGACTGGGCCACCCGCCAGAAGATCGACAGCCTCGCACCCACACGCATCGGCGTGCCCTCCGGTCTCGAACGCCCGATCCATTACGCCCACGACGCCTCGCCCGTGCTCGCAGTGAAACTGCAGGAACTCTTCGGGCTCACCGATACGCCGCGCATCGCCAACGGTCGCATCCCGCTCACCTTGCACCTGCTCTCGCCCGGCGGCCGCCCGCTGCAGGTGACCCAGGATCTCAAGGGCTTCTGGGAACGCACCTACCCGGAAGTGAAAAAGGAAATGAAGGGCC
>CAZTXX010000096.1:0-8165 GCA_964617405.1 uncultured Aquimonas sp.
ACGACACATGAGCGGCTCCGTGCCTTAATGCTCTGGCAACATTTTTCCGACCGCCTCCCGACATTACCGCCGCGACCCTTGCGCGGCGATGGAAAACACCCAAGAACAAAATTTGACTGGCCGCAGCGTGACGGCACTGCCTCGCGGCATGCATTGGCGCGAACTGGCGGCGATGTTCCTCCTCCTGTTGCTGGTCAGCTGGCCGTTGCAGCGCGGCGGCGGCGACTTGTGGATCGCCGACCAGCTCTATCGTTGGCAAGGTGGGCGCTGGGCGTTGCGTGACAGCTGGCTGATGTCCAACCTGCTGCATGACGCCGGCCATCAACTGAGCATCGCATTGTGGCTGGGCTTGGCGGTGGCGTGGGGACTGAGTGCATGCGGCCTTGCCCCACGCCACTGGCGAGCACCGCTCGGCTATCTGTTGTCGAGCGTGCTGGCGGCGACGCTGCTGGTGGTTGCCTTCAAGCGCTACAGCGGCGTCGATTGTCCCTGGGACTTGTTCCGCTACGGCGGTGCACGCCTGTACGTGGCGCCGTTCTCATTCTTCGACCCGCTGCGCACCTCAGGCGCCTGTTTCCCCGCCGGCCACGCCAGCGCCGGTTTCGCTTGGGTCGCCGCGTGCATCGCATTCATGAAGCTGCATCCGGCGTGGAGCAGGCGCGCCTTGTGGTCTGCCCTCGCCACCGGCGCGGCGTTCGGCATCGCACAGCAACTGCGTGGCGCACATTTCCTCTCACACGACCTCTGGACGCTGGCGCTCTGCTGGCTGACCGCGGCTCTGCTGGCACGGCTGTGGTGCTGGAACACCAAAACCGACGATGCGACATCGCGTGGTGCTGCTTCTCATTTCCTGCATACGGGAGCACCGATACCGTGAGCACGATACGAGCCCGCGTCGCGGTGCTGCCGCGCACCTCCCTCACGCTGCCGGCACGACCGACGTTGTGCAGCGAATGGCTGATCCTGTTGGCGAGCACATGGTTCGTACTGGTCTGCAATACGCCGTTCTGGGCGTCGGTACAACAGGCACAGGCCTCGTTCGGGCTGAAACTCTCACTCGGAATCGCACTGATCGCGTTGCATACGGTGCTATTCGGGCTGTTTCTCTGGGGCCGGCTGACACGACCGTTGCTGGTGTTGTTGATGATCGTCACTTCGCTTGCTACGTGGTACATGACACGCTACGCCGTGGTGTTCGACGTCGACATGCTGCGCAACGTATTGCAGACCGATCCGGCCGAGAGCCGCGAGTTGCTGAGCCTCGGTCTGTTCACGCACGTCCTGTTGACCGGCATTGCCCCGGGTGTACTGCTGCTGTGGGTGCGCCAGCCGCCGCGCCCGTGGCGGCGCGCGCTGCGCGATCGGATGCTGCTGCTGGCTGTGATGACGGCGCTGGCACTGATCGCACTCGTGCCTTCGTCGCAAGGCGTATTCGCGCTGATGCGCAACGACCACGCGTTGCGCTATCGCATCACGCCTGGAAACTACCTGGTGTCACTGGGCCGTACGCTGGCGCAGGAAAAGGAATTGCCCACCGGGCCGAAACGGCTCATCGCGGCCGATGCCGTACACGCTCCGACGCCAACGCGCCGTCCACGGGTGGTGGTACTGGTGATTGGTGAAACCGTACGCGGCGACCATTGGGGCCTCAACGGTTACGAGCGTCAAACCACACCGGTGCTGGCCACTCGCACCGACGTGGTCAATTTCCCCGATGTGTCCGCCTGCGGCACCAGCACCGCAATATCGCTGCCGTGCATGTTCTCCATGTTCGGGCGCGAGCACTACGACCGCATCGCGATCGGCAGTCATCAATCCGTGTTGGACGTACTGCTCCGCGTCGGTGTAGGCGTGCTGTGGCGTGACAACCAAGCCGGCTGCAAGGGTGTCTGCGACGGGGTGGACTCGGAAACCATGTCGGTGGCGGATGTACCGCAACTGTGCGAAGCAGGGCGCTGCCTGGACGAGATCCTGCTGCACAACCTGAGCCGCCGCATCGAGGACTCCGAGGGTGATCAGCTCATCGTGCTGCACCAGCTCGGCAACCACGGGCCGAACTATTTCGAACGCTATCCGGCCGCGTATGAACACTGGAAGCCGGTGTGCCGGAACACCGAGCTGAGCCGCTGTTCGCAGCAGGAAATCGTCAACGCCTACGACAACGCAATCCTCTACACCGATGCTGTACTGGGCGGGTTGATTGACCTGCTTGCGGCACGCAGCGACCGCGACAGCGCGATGGTGTACCTGTCCGATCATGGCGAATCTCTAGGCGAATACGGACTGTTCCTGCACGGCGCGCCATACGCCATCGCGCCGCGCGCGCAGCTGCACGTTCCCATGGCGTTGTGGATGTCACGCGGTTTCACCGCCGACGCGGGAATCGACACCGATTGCCTGCGCCGAACCGCTCAGCAGCCGATCAGCCACGACCACCTGTTTTCGACCTTGCTTGGTTTATTCGACGTGCAAACTTCGGTCTATCGCTCCGAGCGCGACGCCCTTGCGGCTTGTCGGATGCCTGACAGAGGTTGAAGTCACCCTTATACAATTCATCCCAAAGCCTTCGACAGGGAAGAACACGCGTGGCCTCTGCAGCAAATTGGACCCTGTGGGCAGGGCTTTCTGCGGTGTTCGCAGCGCTGACCGCGATCTTCGCCAAGCTTGGTGTAGAAGACGTGGATTCGGATCTGGCCACGGCAATCCGGACCGTAATCGTCGCGCTGCTGATTGTTCCGCTCGTCCTTATCACCGGCAAGTGGAGCAATCCCCTCGCTTTGCCGTGGCGGACACTGATGTTCCTTGGGCTCTCAGCTCTGGCAACAGGCGCGTCGTGGCTTTGTTACTTTCGCGCACTGCAATTGGGCCATGCGTATCAAGTCGCACCGGTGGACAAATTCAGCGTGGTGCTGGTAGCCGTGATCGCTTTCGCATTCCTGGGCGAGCGGCCTACCGGTCGGGAATGGGGCGGAATTGCGCTGATAACGGCAGGACTTCTGCTCCTCGCAATCAAGCGTTGAACCTTGTGGCTTCCAACTTCACGCCAGAGAAAACGTCGCGGGCCGTGAGAAGCGCAAGTTAGCCAAGCAGGACGCGTACTTTGCGCAAGGCGTTGACGAAGACTTCGATTTCCTCGTGGGTGTTGTAGAAGGCGAGCGAGGCGCGACAGGTGGTACCCACGCCCAGCCACTCAAGCAGCGGATGCGCGCAATGCTGGCCGGAGCGCACCGCCACGCCTTCCAGGTCCAACAGGGTGGCCAGGTCGTGCGAGTGCACACCCTCGATCGAAAAGCTGATGACGGCGGCCTTGCCGGGCGCGGTACCGTGGATGCGCAGGCCCTCGATGCGTTCAAGCTCTTCGCTCGCGTGTGCCAGCAGTTCAGCCTCGCGTGCGTGGATCGCATCCATCCCGACGTCCGCCAGGAAGGCGGCGGCAGCGCCCAAGCCGAGGAAACCGGCGATATTGGGCGTGCCGGCCTCGAACTTGTGGGGCGGATCGTTGAACACGGTGCCGTCGAAGCGCACTTCCTTGATCATCTCGCCGCCACCCAGGAAGGGCGGCATCGCCTCCAGGTGTTCACCCCGTGCCCAGAGCGCGCCAGTGCCGGTGGGGCCGCACATCTTGTGGCCGGTGAAAGCGTAGAAGTCGCAACCGATCGCACCGATGTCCACCGCCATGTGCGGCGCGGCCTGTGAGCCATCGACCACGGTCACGATGCCGCGCCGACGTGCCTCGCGACAGATCGCCGACACGGGATTGACCGTGCCGAGCACGTTGCTGACGTGGGCCACGGCGAGGAGCTTCACCTCGGATGTCATCGCGGCGAACAGTGCATCAAGATCGAGGCTGCCATCGGGCAGCAATTCGGCCACCCGGATGCTGGCACCGGTACGTTGGGCGACGAGCTGCCAGGGCACGATGTTGGCGTGATGCTCCATGCGCGTGACCAGGATCACATCGCCGGGCTTGAGCCGTGGCAGAGCCCACGAATACGCCACCAGGTTGATCGCGAAGGTGGTGCCACTGCACAGCACCAGCTCGTCGGGGCGCACGTTGAAAAAGCCCGCCAGCGTGTCGCGTGCGCCCTCATAGGCCTCGGTGGCTTCGCTGCCGAGCGCATGCACGGCGCGGCTGACGTTGGCGTTGTGGTGGCGGTAGAAATCGTCCACTGCCGCGATCACCGTGTCGGGCTTCTGCGAGGTGTTGGCCGAGTCGAAATAGACCAGCGGCTTGCCGTGCACTTCCCGCGTCAGCAACGGGAAGCGCGCACGCAAGGCCGCCCAGTCGGGCGCTGCGCTCATGCGAGGGCTTCCAGGCGCTGGTCGAGCGCCGATTCCGCCGCCGCACGCAGTTCGCCCTGCAACACACCGACGACCTCGCGGCAGAACGCTGCGGTCAGCAGGCGATGCGCCTGTGTTTCGGGAATGCCGCGCGAACGCAGGTAGAACAGGGCCGTGTCGTCCAGGCTGCCCACGGTGGCGCCGTGCGCGGCCTGCACCTCGTCGGCGTGGATTTCCAGCACCGGCTGGGTATCGATCTCGGCATCAGCCGAGAGCAGCAGGTTCTTGTTCGACAGCCGTGCGTCGGTACCGTCGGCGCCGGCCTGGATCAGGATGCCGCCATGGAACACGGCACGCGAACGCTCGGCACCGAGCCCGCGCCACTCCAGCAGACAGGAGGTATCACGCGCGACGTGCTCGATGCCCAGGCGCGCATCCAGATGGCGTCGGCCATCGCCCATCAGCACGCCATTGGCGTGCAGGTGCGCGCCTTCACCACGCAGGCCGACGTTGAGCTCGTGCCGCGACAAGGCCGCACCCAGTTCCAGGTCCAGGCGCTGGTAGTGCGTTTTGCCGGCCAGGGTCACTTCGCTGCGCAGCAGGTGGGTGGCGGCGGGTGCATCGTCCTGGATGCGCAGGTGTTCGAGCCGCGCTCCGGGTGCGAGTTCGATCTGCGTCAGGGCGTTGCCAAGGTTGGCGTGTGCGGCAGCGGCGAGATGCGTTTCGATCACCGACAGCTGCGCGCCCGCACCCAGTTCGATGCGGTGACGCAGCGCAAACGAGGCATCCCCCTGCACCGGCGCGCCGATGAACACCAGATGCAGCGGCGCCGCCACGGTGACCCCGGGCGCCACGCGCAGCACCGCGCCTTCCTCGGCCAGTGCGGTGTTGAGTTGGGCGAAGACATCGTCGGCGGTATCGAAACGGCGCAGCAGGAAAGCCAGTTCCTGAGGCGCATCCTGCTGCAAGGCCTGCGACAACGGCCGCAGGCTCACCCCGTCGGGCAAGCCGGAGAGATCACTGAGCCCGGGCATGTGGCGCCCGTTGGCGAACACCAGTCGTGGCGCTGCCGGCAAGGTCAGGGTGGCGGCATCCAGTTCGGGCGGCTGCGTGGCTGGCGCAAAGCTGCGCCGTTCAAGCGCGCGCAGCGAGGTGTACTTCCAGCGCTCGCGACGCAAGGTCGGCAAGCCCGACTCGAGCGCCTGTGCCAAGGCCGCGCGCCGCGACGCACCCAGCCCACCTGCATCGCGCAGGGAAACCGAATCAAAGCCGCCGGCGAGGGATTCAAGGAGTGGAGACATGGGGTTTTCCGGGAATGGGGAGTCGGGAATGGAGAATCGGGGTGGGAAACCAGCGCTGTCGCGGCTTCCGGCTTCTGATTCCTTTTTCCTCTTCTCCCATCAGGATTCAATGTGTGGTTCATTCACGCCGTGCGACGCGGCTCTCGGCGATGGGCGCTGCCAGGCAATCTTCGAAACCGGGGCGGTTGGCCGCCATCCATTCCCGATTCCCGATTCCCAATTCCCGCGCACCGCAGGATTCACGCCGCTTCCGGGCCAAGTCGGTCACGGATCCAGCTGTAGCCGTGGGCTTCCAGTTCGAGCGCGAGTTCCGGCCCGCCGGTCTCGACGATGCGCCCGTCCGCCAGCACGTGCACCACGTCGGGTTTGATGTAGTCGAGCAGGCGCTGGTAGTGGGTAATCACCAGGAAGGCGCGATCAGGCGAGCGCAATGCGTTGACACCATCGGCGACCGCCTTGAGCGCGTCGATGTCGAGTCCCGAGTCGGTCTCGTCGAGGATCGCCAGACGCGGCTCCAGCACGGCGAGCTGGAAGATCTCGTTGCGTTTCTTCTCACCGCCGGAAAAGCCCTCGTTGACGGCACGGTGCAGGAGTTCGTCCTTCAGGTGCAGCACGGCGAGCTTTTCACGCACGCGCTTGAGGAACTGCATGGAATCGAGCTCCGGCTCGCCGCGCGCCTTGCGCTGGGCGTTGAGCGCGGTGCGCAGGAAGTAGGTGTTGTTCACCCCGGGAATCTCGACCGGATACTGGAAGGCCAGGAAGATGCCGGCGGCGGCGCGCTCTTCGGGCGCGAGTTCCAGCAGTGCCTTGTCGTCGAACTCGACCGTGCCGGCGGTGACTTCATAACCGGCGCGCCCGGCCAGCACGTTACCCAGGGTGGATTTGCCGGCGCCGTTCGGGCCCATCAGCGCATGGACTTCGCCGGGTTTGACCTCCAGCGAGAGGCCCTTGAGGATTTCCTTGCCGGCGATGGAGGTATGCAGGTCATTGATTTTCAGCATGGTGGTCTCCGGGCCGTGGTGATTCGGCCTCTTGCAGATGTTCCAGATCGGCGAGGTCCTGCAGTCGGCCCGTCGCGCGTTTGTTGATACGAAAGTCTTCCAGTCCGATGACGGCAACCTGCACGCCGCCCAGCGGAACGATGATTCGACGCGGATAGCTGACATCGAAATCCAGACCGTCGGCAAAATTGATCAGATCGATGGCATTGGGCTCCTTGCCCAGCACCAGCATGGCGCGCGGCTTGCAAAATTCTGCAGGCGCGACTGCGAGATCACTGAAACCGAACTCCCGCAGCGCCGCGATCAGCCGCGCCGCGTTGGCTTCCGTGGCACGGAACCAGACATCCAGGTCCCGGGTGTAGCGTACGTGGCCGTGGACACCCAGCGCGATGCCGCCGACCAGCATGTATTCCACCTCGTGCGATGCCAGCGCGGCGAGGAAATCGGCCCAGCCCTTATCCAGCGCGCTCATGTTCCAACGTCCAGCGGAATACGAAGGGCGGGTTTCCGCCCTTGAACAACGCGTTGCCTTCGCCATGCAGCGCCAGCACGGCCGCCAGGCGCTCGGCATGGCTGCGCTCACGCCAGTACCCAGCACACGCATCACGCGCCGCTTCCGGCGTGGTCATGCGCAGCACGCGTGGGCCATCTCCACTCATCCGACGGCGCCTTCCAGTGAAAGATCGAGGAGCTTCTTGGCTTCCACGGCGAACTCCATCGGCAGCTCGCGGAAGACCTGCTTGCAGAAGCCGTCGACGATCATCGAGACGGCGTCTTCCTCGCCAATCCCGCGCGAGCGGCAATAAAAGAGCTGGTCGTCGGAGATCTTCGAGGTGGTGGCCTCGTGCTCGACGATGGCCTCGGGGTTGCGCACCTCGATGTAGGGGAAGGTGTGGGCGCCGCACTTCTTGCCGATCAGCAGCGAATCGCACTGGGTATGGTTGCGCGCGCCGCTGGCCGATTTGGCCACCTTGACGAGACCGCGATAGGTGTTCTGCCCGCGCCCGGCGCTGATGCCCTTGGAGACGATCTTCGACTTGGTGTTCTTGCCGATGTGGATCATCTTGGTGCCGGTATCCGCCTGCTGGCGGTGGTGGGTGAGCGCCACGGAATGGAACTCGCCGGTGGAGTCGTCGCCAGTCAGAACGCAGCTGGGGTATTTCCAGGTGATCGCCGAACCGGTCTCGACCTGGGTCCAGACCACCTTGCTGCGCGGCCCGCGACATTCGGCGCGCTTGGTGACGAAGTTGTAGATGCCGCCGACGCCGTTCTCGTCGCCCGGATACCAGTTCTGCACGGTCGAATACTTGATGTGCGCGTCATCCAGCGCCACCAGCTCCACCACGGCGGCGTGCAGCTGGTTCTCGTCGCGCATCGGCGCGGTGCAGCCTTCCAGGTAGGAAACGTGGCTACCCTCCTCGGCGATGATCAGGGTGCGCTCGAACTGGCCGGTGTGGCCGGCGTTGATGCGGAAGTACGTCGACAGCTCCATCGGGCAGCGCACGCCCTTGGGAATGAACACGAAGCTGCCGTCGGAAAACACCGCGGAATTGAGCGCGGCGAAGTAGTTGTCGCCAACCGG
>CAZTXX010000097.1:0-8161 GCA_964617405.1 uncultured Aquimonas sp.
GGCTTCTTCACCCCGATCAAGGATCTGGCGCTGCGCACCTGGCCGTTCGCCTGGAGTGGCTGGGAAACTTTCTGGGTGCTGTTCTACTCGATTGCCACCTGGGGCAACGCGGGCGTATTGCGCGAGCAGGTCTGCAAGTACATGTGCCCCTATGCGCGCTTCCAAAGCGCGATGTTCGACCGCGACACCCTGATCATCAGCTACGACGCGGCACGCGGTGAACCGCGCGGGCCGCGCAAGCGTGGTTCGCTGGAATCCATCGAAGCCCGGGGTCGCGCACCCTTGAGCCTGGACGAAGCCGATTCCGCGTTGCTGTATGCCGCAAGGAACATGAGTGCGGCAGCGCGTGCGGTCGATGCGCGGGTCACCACGGGGTTGGTGGACGAGTATGGAAACAGTGACGAGCTGGGGCGTGCGCTGTATGAAAAAGCCAGCCTCGACAAGACTCTCCTGGGTGACTGTATCGATTGCACCTTGTGCGTGCAGGTGTGCCCGGTGGGTATCGACATCCGCAACGGCCTGCAATACGAATGCATCGCCTGTGGCGCTTGCATCGATGCCTGTGACAGCGTGATGGACAAGGCCGGCTATCCGCGCGGGCTGATCCGTTTCACCACGCAGAACTCGCTGGAAGGCAAGCTCACGCGCATCCTGCGCCCGCGCATCTGGGTCTATGGCCTGATCCTTCTGGCCCTGCTGATCGGCTGGGGCGTGGGCGTCGGCTCACGTTCGCCGCTGGGGGTCGAGGTGTTGCGCGACCGCAATGCGCTCTACCGCGAAACCGCGCACGGCATGATCGAGAACGGTTACGGCCTCAAGCTGATCAACAAGACCGAGGAGCCGGCCACTTACCGCGTCAGTGTGACCGGCAATGACGCCATCCATCTCGACGATGCGCCGGTGGTGGTGGAACTGCCGCCGCAGGATGTGGTGAGCCTGCCGATCACCTTGAGTGCGCCGCTGGGCGCGGTACAGGGGCGCACCACGGTGAACTTCGTGGTGGAAAGTCAGGGTGAAGGCAAACCGGTGCGGGCCCGCGAGGAAGCCGCGTTCTTCGGGCCGCGCAAATGACCACGCCCACGGGTTCCCCCACCCCGAGCCGCTGGTATCGCGAGCCGATGATGTGGCTGGTGATCGGCATCCCCGCGGTGATGGTGGCGGCCAGCCTCGTGCTGGTCGTGATCGCGGTGCGCGTGGGCGCCGATGAATCCCTGCCGGTCGACGTCAGGCGCACGGCACAGATCCAGCAGGAAGATCTGCGTGCCGACCGTGCCGCGATCGACCTGGGTTTGCGCGGAAGTCTGGTCATCGATCCCGCAACCGGGGCGGTGAGCGTGCGGCTCGCGCCCCTGCCCGACGATGTCGCCACCCTCGATCTGGCGTTGATCCATCCGGGGCGCGCGGCGCAGGACCAGCATCTTGCCCTGGTGCGCAGCGGCGAGCGCTTCCTCGGGCGTGTGCCCCTGCCGTTGCCGGCGGTCTGGTCGGTGCAGGTCAGTGCGGGCGATGGCGCGTGGCGGGTTGCCGGGCGCTACGAGCGCGGCCAGGTCGAGACCCCGCTGGCGCCGCGGTTCTCGGAAGGACATTGACTGCTCCGCCCGCGAACGCGGCAGCCTCCACGACGCTCGGAGGCGACTGTTTCCATTGCGGTGAGGCTTTGGATAACGCCGCCGTCACCCGTACCGTGGGTGGTCAACCGCGCAGGTTCTGTTGCACCGGTTGCGCCGGTGCGGCCGAATGGATCGCCGGTGCCGGGTTGTCCGACTACTACCGCTTGCGCCAGGCGCAGGCACTGCGCGTGGACGAGGCCGACGAGGATCTTTCCCTTTGGGACAGGCCTGAAGTGCAGGCCGAACACGTGCGCAACAGCGCCGAAGGCAACCAGGTCACCGTGCTCACCGACGGCATGCGCTGCGCTGCCTGCGCCTGGCTCATTGACCGCGGCCTGACCCGTCGCGACGGTGTGCGCGAAGTGGTTGCCAACGCCATGACCGGCCGGGTTCGCATCACTTGGGATGCGGAGCGCGCAAGACTGTCGCAAGTGCTGGGCGATCTTGCCGCGCTGGGTTATCGCGCCCATCTGTCGCCCGGCCAGGCGCGAGAGGACGCACGTCGGCGTGCGCGCCGTGCCTCCCTGCTGCGCCTCGGCGTGGCCGGGCTGGGCGCGATGCAGGCGATGATGCTGGCGCAGGCGCTGTTCCTGGATTTCGCGCAGGAAATGCCGATCCCCACCCGCGACTTCCTGCGCTGGCTGACCTTTTTCCTCTCCACCCCGGTGGTGTTCTATTCCGGCTGGCCATTCATCTCGGGTATGTGGAACGAGTTGCGACTGCGCCGCTTCGGCATGGACACCCTGGTGGCGACCTCGGTGCTTCTGGCCTATTTCGCCAGCCTGCTGGAAACGATACGTGGCGGCGTGCATGTGTGGTTCGACGCGGCGGTGATGTTCGTGTTGTTCCTGCTGATCGCGCGCGAGATCGAAACCGCGGTGCGCGCCCGGGCCGTCGATTTCGTCGATACCCTGGCACGCGCAAGGCCGGCATTCGCCACCCGCGAAAGCCCCGACGGCTCGGCCCAGCAGGTGCCGGTGGCGGCGTTGGCTGCCGATGACGTGGTGCGCGTGGCAGCGGGTGAATCGGTACCCGCCGACGGCGTGGCCATCACGCCGGCCTCGTTCGACGAATCGCTGTTGACCGGCGAATCGGTGCCGGTGCGCCGTGCCGTGGGCGAAGAGGTGCGCGCCGGCAGCATTGCCGTGGGTGGCGTGGCCCGTGTGCGCGTGGTGCGGGTGGGACAGGACACCTGGATTTCCCAGCTCTCGCGCCTGATCGAACGCGCCCAGGATGCGCGCCCGGCCGCCGCTCGGCTGGCCGATGCCATTGCGTCGCGCTTCGTGCTCGTGCTTTTCGCATGCGCCGCGCTGACCTGCCTGTGGTGGCTGCGGCATGAGCCGTCGCGCGCCTTCGAAGTCACGCTCGCGGTGCTGGTGGTGGCCTGCCCCTGTGCCTTGTCGCTCGCCATTCCTGCGGCCCTTGCCAGCGCGCACACCGCACTGGCGCGGCGCGGGGTGCTGGCACTGGGACCGGACGCGCTGGCCACGCTGGCACGGGTGGACACCGTGGTGTTCGACAAGACCGGCACGCTGACCTGCGGTCAGCCCATGCTGCGCGAGGTGGAGACGTTCGGCGCGTTGGATCGCGACCAGGCGCTGGCCATCGCACAAGTCATGGAGCGCGACAGTACGCATCCGTTGGCTTGGGTGTTCCGTGCGCAGCTCCCGCCCGGGTCGCAAACGGAGCTTGCCCCCCGATGGCACGAGGCCGAGGTCGCGACCATTGCCGGTGCTGGCCTCGAAACCCATGTCGATGGGCAGCGCTGGCGCCTGGGGCACGCACCATTTGCCACTGGCGGCAGCGATGACGGAGCGATCTGGCTGGGTGATGGCGAGCATGGGCTCGCGCGCTTCATGGTGGGCGACGCATTGCGCCCCGACGCGCAGGAAACGCTGGCGGCGTGCCGCGCAGTCGGTCTGGAGTGCGAACTGCTCAGTGGCGACGGCGAAGCCGCGGTGGCGACGGTGGCGGCTGCATTGGACATCCCGCGATGGGCGTCACGGCGCACACCTGAGCAAAAATTGGCGCGGATCCGGGAACTGCAAGGCGAGGGCAGGGTGGTGCTGATGGTGGGAGACGGGATCAACGATGCGCCGGTGCTGGGCGGTGCCAACGCCTCGATGGCGATGCACTCGGGTGCTGCACTCGCGCACGCCGCAGCGGACTTCGTGCTCACCGTGCAACGCCTTGACCGGGTGCCGGACGCCGTGCGACTGGCGCGACGCACGCGCGCGACGATTCGTCAGAATCTGGCCTGGGCGTTGGGCTACAACGCCATTGCGGTGTGTTGCGCGGCGGCAGGCTGGGTGGCGCCATGGCTGGCCGCGCTCGGCATGGCAGCCTCGTCCCTGCTGGTTACCCTGAACGCGTTGCGTCTGGCGCGTGTCGGCCCGCGCGGGCACACTGACTCTTCAGCCGATCACGGACTGTTTGCACAATGAATATCCTGCTCGCCATGGTGCCGATCAGCATCGTCTTCATCGGGTTGGCGATCTGGGCCTTCGTGTGGGCGGTACGACGCGGGCAGTTCGATGATCTCGAAACCCCGGCGCTCGACATCCTGCTGGACGATCCCGCACCTGCAACCGCCGCCGCGCCGGAGCCTGCGCAAACGCAGGGCGCGCAACGTGACGCGGCGATCAACGCTCCAGATACTTGAGCTTGTCCGGCTTGCCGTCCCACTCGGTGGCATCAGCCGGCGGATCCTCGCGCACGTTGAGCACCGGCCAGACCTTCGACAACTCCGCATTGAGCGGGATGAAGTGTTCCTGGCCCTGCGGCACGTCGTCTTCCGGGAAGATCGCCTCGGCCGGGCATTCCGGCTCGCAGAGGGTGCAGTCGATGCACTCGTCCGGGTCGATCACCAGGAAGTTGGGGCCGGCATGGAAACAGTCGACCGGGCAGACCTCAACGCAATCCGTATACCTGCAACGGATGCAATTTTCGACTACGACGAAAGCCATTGGGAGATTGGGACACGAAAGAAGAAGTGGCGCTCCCAACGAGGTTCGAACTCGTGTTCCCGCCTTGAGAGGGCGGTGTCCTGGACCACTAGACGATGGGAGCGCGTTGAGCTTGATTCAGCCGAACGCGTATTATAGGCAGCTCCGGTTCGTCAGGCAATTGCAGGCGGACACCCTTTCAGCGACGAGCATGTGATTGCCAGTACACCCACCTTGCGCCTGATCCCGCGCGACCAGCACCCCATCTCCCGCCAGAACATCAGCAAGAGCGCATTGCGGGTGCTGTACCGGCTCAACGAAGCCGGCTACGAGGCCTATCTGGTGGGTGGCGCGGTGCGCGACCTCCTGCTCGGACGCCAGCCCAAGGACTTCGACGTGGCCACCAGCGCCACGCCCGAACAGGTTCGGCAATTGTTCCGCAACTGCCGCCTGATCGGGCGGCGCTTCCGCCTCGCACATGTGGTGTTCGGCCCCGAAGTCATCGAGGTGGCCACCTTCCGCGGCAGCGAGGACGATGGCTCGGGCGACCGCGAGATCGACAACGGATTGTTGGTACGCGACAACGTCTACGGCAGCATCGAGGAAGACGCGGTGCGGCGCGATTTCACCGCCAATGCGTTGTTCTACGGCGTCGCCGATTTCGCGGTGCGCGACTATGTCGGTGGTTTCGAGGACATCCGCGCCCGCGTGCTGCGGCTCATCGGCGAGCCGGAGCGGCGCTACCGCGAAGACCCGGTGCGCATGCTGCGCGCGGTGCGCCTGGCGGCCAAGCTGGATTTTTCCATCGAGCCCGCCAGCGCCGATCCCATCGCCCGCCTGGCGCCGCTGCTGGGCGAGGCGTCCAATGCGCGATTGTTCGACGAATCACTCAAGCTCTTTCTCACCGGCCATGGCGCGCGCGCCTTCGAGTTGCTGGAGCAGTACGGATTGGTGGAGCAGCTGCTGCCCGATACCGCGGCGGCTCTGGCGCTCGATGCCAGCGGCTTGTGTCGCCAGATGCTGATGACCGCCCTGCACAACAGCGATGCTCGCATCGCCGAGGGCAAGTCGGTGACCCCGGCCTATCTTTTTGCCGCGCTGTTGTGGCCGGCCTATGCGCAGGACTTGCAGACGCTGTTGCAGGAAGGTCACGCCATGGCCGTGGCCGAACAGCGCGCGGCGGATCGTGTCACGTTGCGCCAAGCCAGCCGCATCGCCATCCCGCGTCGCTTCAGCACGCCGATGCACGAGATCTGGTGGTTGCAATCGCGCTTCCCGCAGCGTCAGCGCAAGCGCGTGTTCCGGTTGCTGGCGCACCCGCGCTTCCGTGCCGCGTTCGATTTCCTCGACCTGCGCGCCAGCACCGTGCCCGAGCTCCATGCCGAGCGCGACTGGTGGTTGGCGGCGCAGTCGATGCCCTCCGATACGCTTTCCGCGCAACTGCCCGGCAAGACCGCCCCCGCGAAAAAGCCCGCCGCCAAGGTCGAGGCCGCCGCTGCCACGGACGAGACACCCAAGCCGGCGCGCCGTCGTCGTCGTCGCCCGCGCAAGGCGGACGCCTGACGCCCGCGATGGACAACACCGAACAGGCGTATGTCGGCCTGGGCAGCAATCTGGGCAACCCGTCGGCACAACTGGAAGCCGCCTGTCGCGCGCTGGATGCCACACCCGGCGTGCGTGTGGCGAAGGTGTCGTCGCATTACCGCACGGCGCCCTGGGGTCGGGTCGACCAGCCGGATTTCGTCAATGCGGTGGCGCTGCTGGAAGCCAGCCTCGCTCCCGAGGCGCTGCTCGCCGAGCTGATGCGCATCGAAGCCGCCGCTGGCCGTCGCCGCGAGCTGCGTTGGGGCCCGCGCACGCTCGACCTGGATTTGCTGCTTTACGGCGAGCGCCGCATCGATACACCAGCGCTGCAACTGCCGCACCCCCGGCTGCACGAGCGCGCCTTCGTCCTGGTGCCCCTGGCGGAAATCGCCCCCGCACTCGAAATCCCCGGCGTCGGGCGCGTTGACGACGTGCTGGCGCGCCTGGATCGCAACGGCGTCGAGCGCATCAGCCGGGACATGCAATCACAAGGAGAAGCCATCCATGAGCACGACTGAACCGCCTACCCCACCCGTCACGGTGCCGGGCCTGCGCCAGATGAAGGAGCAGGGTCGGCGCATTTCCATGCTGACCTGCTACGACGCCACTTTCGCCCTGGCGATGGACCGCGCCGGTGTGGACACCGTGTTGTTGGGCGATTCGCTCGGCATGGTGGTGCAAGGCCGCGACAGCACCTTGGCGGTGACCGTGGACGATATCGTCTATCACGCCGCCGCCGTCACGCGCGGTTTGTCGCGCGCCCTGCTGGTGGCCGACATGCCCTTTCTGAGCTACGCCACGCCGGAGCGGGCGCTCGACACCGCGCATCGGCTGATGGGCGAGGGCGGTGCCGCGATGGTGAAGCTGGAAGGTGCCGGTCCGATGCTGGCCTCGATCGAGGCGCTGTCCGAACGCGACGTGCCGGTCTGCGCGCATCTGGGCCTGACCCCGCAGTCGGTGATGAAGCTCGGTGGGTTCCGGGTGCAGGGGCGTGAAGCTGCTGCCGCGCAGCGTCTGCGTGCCGACGCGCTTGCAGTGCAGGACGCCGGTGCGCAGCTTCTGGTGCTCGAATGCGTGCCGCGCGCGCTGGCGGCGGAAATCACCGCCACCCTCGCGATTCCCGTCATCGGTATTGGCGCCGGCCCCGGCTGTGATGGCCAGGTGCTGGTGATGCATGACCTGCTCGGCCTGCGCGGAAACCACCGCACACCGCGCTTCGTCAAGGATTTCCTTGCCGGCGCGGGTGGTGTCGAGCAGGCCTTTGCCGCCTACGTGCAAGCCGTGCGCGAGGGCAGCTTCCCGGCCGAAGAACACGGGTTCGATTGACCATCATGCAGATCACCGATCAGGTTGACGCCTTGCGCGAAGTCGTTTCCGATTGGCGTGGCAAGGGCGAGCGCGTCGCCTTCGTCCCGACCATGGGCAACCTGCATGCCGGCCACCTCGCGCTGGTCGCACTCGCGCGCCGCCATGCGGATCGGGTGGTGGCCAGCGTGTTTGTCAACCCCACGCAGTTCGGGCCGAACGAGGATTTTTCACGCTATCCCCGTACTCCCGAAGAGGATGAGGCCGGGTTGACGAACGCGGGTTGCGATCTGCTGTTTCGCCCGGGCGTCGAGGCGATGTATCCCTTCGGCGCGGAGCGTTGCGTGCGGGTGCGCGTTCCCGGTATCACCGACGAGCTCGATGGCGCCGCGCGCCCGGGCCATTTTGACGGCGTGGCCACCGTGGTGCTGCGATTGTTCAACATGGTGCAGGCCGATGTCGCCGTGTTCGGCCGCAAGGATTTCCAGCAGTTGCGCGTGATCGAATACCTGGTGCGCGATCTCGCCCTGCCGATCGAAATCCTCCCTGCGCCCATCGCGCGCGATGCCGACGGGCTCGCACTCAGCTCGCGCAACCGCTACCTCGATGCCGACCAGCGTCGCATGGCTCCGCGCCTGTATCAGGTTTTGTCGGGTATGCATGACGCCTGGCGTAGCGGGAAGCCGCTGCTGGAAATCGAGACCGATGCCTTGCGTC
>CAZTXX010000098.1:0-8084 GCA_964617405.1 uncultured Aquimonas sp.
TCGTCTTGAGGTAGTCGGCACCGTCGCTGGCCGGCACCGGCTGGCGCGGCAGCTTCGGATCGGTTTCCCAGGCCACCCCGTCACCCGGCGCCTGCGCCGTGACCACGATGGCATCCAGCCGCTCGCGCTCGCCGTCCGCATCAGTTGCCGCCGATGCCACCACCGGCCACGCCAGGGCCAGCAGGATCGCCACCGGCAACCCCTTCCGATTACAGGTTCCTTCCACGTTTCCGTCGCCATCTTTGAGGGAAACGCCATGCTAGGAACGCGGGCGGGGCGCGGGAATGCGACCGAATGTCGCACCCTGCCACAGGCTGGATTGCACCTCGAAAAACCGGCGTCATTCCGGCGAAGGCCGGCCGCTTCTGGCAGACGAAGGTCTGTCTCATCGAGCTTTTGCAAGCCATTGGAAAGAATAAGGACTGGATTCCGGCCTTCGCCGGAATGACGCGAAAGGACAGGTTTTTCGAGGTTCCCTGGAAGTTCCGGATCAGGCCGGCGGTCGATCTCGGGTCAAAGCGGATCGTCGAACGGGCTGCTGCGATCGCGAGCCAGCTGCGCACCACCTGCACCCATGCCCACACCCATTCCCATGCCGCCGGCTCCACCACCGCCACGGCCGCCACCCACGCCTCCACCCTTGCCCTGCTCACCGCGCTTCGCACCGGCCGCGACAACGCGCATCGGCCCTTGTTCGGGAATGTCCAGCGCGGGTGGAATGGGATCGAGATCGAGCGCCTGGCGGATGAACTGGCGCAGCGACGCCACCAGAGCAGCGGTTTCCACGCGCTGGCCCGCCACCATCGCGCGGGCGGCCTCGGCGGCCAGGCGCACCTGTTCCTCTGTGCCCAGCAGGATCACGTCGGAAAGCGCCGCCTCCACAGCATCGCGGATGCGCCGACGCCGCTCGGTGGCGCTGGCGATGGCGTCCAGGTCGGTGCCGTCATCGGCCTGCTCACGCAGCTCGCGCAAATGCGCCGGATCGACGCTGAGCTCGCCGGTGAAGGAGCCACCCAAGGTCTTGTAGGCAGCGATCAGCACCTTCAGGCGCTCGTTGATCTGCCGGTTCTCGCGCTCGCGCCGGCGCTGGATGCTCTGTATGAACACCAGGCGCACACCCACCATCACCAGGGACACCAGGATCAAGCCGACGAGCGTCGTCAGGGCCGTGGACCAGGAACTGAAGTCGAGCATGCCGCGCATGGTGGGTCACCTTCGAGGAAGGACGGCAGTATCGCATCGTCGACGGCCTCCACAGCCGCCGTGCGGTGCGCGAGACGCGCCCACTCAATGCGGCGGCGCGCCTACCCCAGGCGGCCGCGCGTGGCGTCGCGCCGACAGCGTCACCCCGCTCACCAAAAGGACCACGGCGATGAGCTCCAGCGGCGTTGGCCAGCGCTGCGCCCAGCTGAAGCCGTAGAGCAAGGCGAACAGGGTTTCGAACACCAGCATCTGCCCACTGAGCGTCAGCGGCAGACGTCGCGCGGCGGCGTTCCACATCCAGTTGCCGAACCAGGAACAGGCGATGGCGAGGAACAGGTTGAGCCCCCAGAAGCGCGCCCAGTCGGCCGAGGTGGTGCCGGCATCCGGCAGGAAGGCATCACCCGGCAGGGCCAGCACCACCAGCCACACCAACCCGCCCAGCGCACCGGTCACCATGCCCCACAGCAGCGACCATTGGTTGTCGTCGAAACGCGTCTGCGTCTGCAGGAAGCGCGCGTTGCGTGCCGCATACCAGGCCCAGCTCAGCACCGCACCCACCGCCAGCACCATGCCCAGCACACGCTCGCCCATCGGCCGCGCCTGCGCATGGGCGGACAGCAGCACGTCCAGATTTATGCAGGCCACGCCTGCCAGCACCATGCCCAGCGGCACAAGCAACCGCCGCAGCGACACCGCTCCCGCGTCGCGCCGCCCCAACAGGGTGATGACCACCGGCGTGGCGCCGATAATCAGCGAGGTGGAAGCGACGCCCGCCATCTGCACCGCGCTGGCCAGGAGCACGTAATAGACAAGGTTTCCGGTGAGGGCCAGCTCCACCAGCAAGCGAAGATCGCCGCGCTCCAGCCGGCGCACGAGGCGCGGCAGCCAGCGCGCGGCCAGGAGCAGCGATACCGCGCCGTACAAGAGGTAGCGGCCGCTGGCGAGCAGCAGCGGGGGGAACTGCGGCAGCAGCGCCGGAATCAGGAACACCGCGCCCCAGACCGCACCGGAGAGCACACCGAACAGGATTCCCAGCCGCATCGCAAACGCCACACCGACAAAAGAGCGCGTACGCTACACGCCTGCCCGCAAGGCGTACAGCACAACCATCGGGTACACGCCCTCGTCGGCCCGTCACGGTATCCTGCGTTTCCCATCGCCACGGATCATCCGGATGCCAGCCCGTTGTTTCCGCATCGCCACCCTGCTCGCCGCCTCGCTCGTCGTCGCACCCGCCTTCGCATCCAGCTTTGCCGGCACCTCGGCTGGAGCCAGCTCCGGCGGCACCTCGGGCACCACCGGCAGCAGTTCGGGCGATGACAAGCTGATCGTGGAAGCGCGCCGCGATGCCGCCGCCTTCGTCGCCAGCGAGGGCCGCATCCGCAGCCTGCGACTGGAAGCCGCCTTGCGCCATCTGCGCGCACAGCCGGGTGCCGATGCGCAGGCCAGCGACCTGGCCCTGGCGAAGGCGATCCTGGCGCACTGAGATCGCGATGCCTGCGGCGTGGCGACGACTGCGGCACGGTGTCGCCGCTGCCCTGCTTGCCTGCATCGCATTACCAGCATGGGCCTGGCAGCCGACGCTGGATGCGGAAACGCTCACTCCCGAAGAACGCATCGCCGCGCAGCACCTGATCGAACGCGCCGGGCAAATGCTGCCAGAGGCACTGGTAGAGAGCCTGCCGGCGCTGAGGCTGTCCTTCCGCGACGACTTGCCCGATGCCGTCCACGGGCGCATCCGCGGCCGAAGCATCCGCCTCGCCCGTCATCTCCTGCACGACGATGATGATGGAGCCGTCATCGACGCCCTGCTGCACGAGCTGGCGCACGCCTACGACCGACGCACCGGGCTCTCGCGCGATCCCCGCCTGCTCGATCTGGCCGGCTGGCAGGTCAAACCGCGCCGCTTCGGCCTGCGCAGCCGCAACCGCATGCGCGACCGCTCGCCGGATGTCTATGAGCTGACCTCGCCGCGCGAGTTCATCGCGGTCAACGTCGAACACTTCCTGCGCGATCCCGCCTACGCCTGCCGCCGCCCGGCGCTGTTCGCCTTCCTCGCCGAACGTCTCGGCACGCCGCGCCATGGCGAACCGGCGACCTGCGCGCCCGCCCTGCCCTTCGTCGTGCCAGCCGGGGATGCCGCGCTGGAAGCACTCGATCCGGCCCGCGTTTACGGCATCGAATACCTCTTCGCCGAGCCCACCGATGCGGCGATGAGCCGCTGGGGCCACAGCATGTTGCGGCTGGTGGTCTGCGCACCCGGTCGCCCACCCGGGCCGGACTGCCGCTTCGATATTCGGCACCACCGCGTGCTCTCGTTCCGTGCCTTCGTCGACGACGTGCACATTTCCGGCTGGCGCGGCCTGACCGGCCGCTATCCCTCCCGACTGTTCGTGCTGCCGCTCGCGCAGGTGATCGAGGAATACACCGCCATCGAGCTGCGCGGCCTGCGCTCGGTGCCGCTGCGGCTGTCCAACGAGGAAATCGCCGGCCTGCTCCAGCGCGCCGCGCAGCTGCACTGGAGCTACGACGGCCGCTACACCTTCCTTGGCAACAACTGCGCCAGCGAAACCTTCAAGCTGCTGCACGACGGCGTGCACCGCCTTGCCCGCGAACCCATCGCCGCCATCGCACCAAACGCGCTGCTGCGCCGGCTCGAACGCGCCGGCATCGCCGATGCCACGCCGCTGCAGGGCGAGGATGCGGTTCGCCTCGGCTACCGGTTCCCGCCCGCCGACCGGCACTATGCGGAGCTCTTCGATATCGCCCAAAGCGCGCTCACGCTCCCCGCGCGCGACGCGCGCGCCTGGCTCGACCTCGCCCCGGGAAAACGCGCGCCCTGGATGATCCGTGGCGACCTGCGCGCCAGCGCCGCCCTGCTGGTGCTGGAAGAAGCCGCCCTGCGCCGCGCCGAACTGCGCGCCCGCGATGCGCTCAAGCGCCATCTCGCCGCGCATCGCAGCGATCCCCTGCGCAGCCAGCTCGCTGAGGCCCTGGCGCTGGAAGGCGCACTCGCCCGCCCCGCCAGCCTCCTCGACGACATCCCCGGCTACGGCCTACCGCAAACCGATGAACGCCGCCGCGCCACCACCCGTGCCGACGCCCTGCGCGAAGACTGGCAAACCCGCAACCAACGCCTCCGCGACCTCGCCCTGAACACCCTTCCGCCCCGCCAGCGCAGCACCCTCACCGCCACGCGCGAGAACCTCGAACGCCTCTCCGACCACCTGCGCACCCTGGCCACGCAGGGTGAGGCGCGTTGATCCAGACGCTGCAGCCAAGCACACTCGGGCGCGTCCGCAACGCCCTGCAGCCGAACTGACCCGTGCGGCCGGTGAGCGTCAGGGGCAATGGCCATGCACTGACGAGCTCAGGCATGGCGCCCCTTGTCACATGTAAACATCTTGTTTACGATGCCCACATGATTCGCAGCTTTGCCGACAGGGAAACCGAGCGCTTGTCCACCACGGGACACTCCAAACGGCTTCCACTCGCAATCCATCAGCGCGCGATGATGCGCGTGAGCCGCCTTGCAGAAGCTGCCGTAATCGAAGACCTGCTCTTTCCACCATCACACCGGCTCGAAGCCCTGAAAGGCGAACGCGCCGGTCAATGGAGCATCCGCATCAACGATCAATGGCGGCTGTGCTTTCGGTTCGAAGGGGGAAACGCCTTCGACGTCGAGATCGTCGATTACCACTGAGGAAACTTCGCCATGTCCATTCCTGCCACCATCAACGGCCTTCCCCCTATCCATCCGGGCGAACACCTGCGCGAGTTCCTGGAAGAACTGGAACTGAGCCAGGCGGCCTTTGCGCGGGCCATCGGCGTCTCGCCCATGCGCATTTCGCATGTCGTTCGCGGAGAGCGCCCGGTCACCGCCGATCTGGCGCTGCGATTTGGCCGTGCCTTTGGGCAGACACCGCAGTTCTGGCTCGGCTTGCAGAGCACTTACGATCTCAAGCTAGCCGCCCGTGAACTGGAGGCCACGCTGCACAGGATCGCCCCGCTGGCCGCCTGACCGGGTGAGCACCTGGAACACCAGACCAGGGGCTGCTCGAAGACGAAGACGACCGGGATGCGGAAGACTCCCGATCGAAAACCTGCATTGGAGGGAAGCCGACCACAATCCTTGGCGACTGCCACTCAATCCGCACTTTTCAACGCCATCCGCTCTCCCTTCCATCACCAGAGGACCCAATGAAGCCTTTTCTCGCCCTCTCATTCGTACTCGCCCTCTCCGGCACTGCATTTGCCCAGGACGAAATCGTCACGTTGAGCCCTCCGGAAGAAGCTGCGGCCATCGCCTCTGCCGAGCGTATCGGGGAAAGTCTGTTCCGCCACGACCGGGCCGCCGCGGTGGCCACGGACGCTGCACTGCGGATTCGCGGCTTCAAGCGCAACAAGACGCTGCGGGGATGGATCACGACCGAGCATGCCGACGATGGCATCGATGTCGTGTTCTTTGGCGGCACCGACGAGGCCAGCCCCGCCGAGTTTTACCGAGTGGCGGTCGATTCTTCCGGTGCGGTCCGCGGCAAGCCGCGGATTTCAACTCCACCCCTGCCGCTGCAGGGCGCAGAACTGGCCGCCGCGCGGGCGCACCTGATGGCTGAAAGCGTCGAGTTCACCCCGTGCTCCAATCAGTACAACAGCGTGACCCTGCCGGCAGACGAGGGCAGCGAACGATGGTCCATCTACTTTCTGCCTGGCACGAAGAAAGGCGGGGTCGTGCCGATCGGTGGCTCACAGCGGGTCAGCGTTGATCTGGCTACGGGAGAAACACAGATCCGGCCGTACACGCGAACCTGCGTAACCCTGCAAAACGATCCGCGGGCCGTCGCGCTGATGATGACGCACCTGCTCGACGCGGTGCCGACCGAGGTGCATGTCTTCTGGAGCTTGTGGGTAGGCAAGCCGATCTTCCTTTCCACGCCGGATGGCACCTTGTGGTCCGTGGAAGGCTCCACCGTAAGAATGGTCAAGCGCCGAGGGGCAGAGGACTGAGCCGCGCGGGTTGAGTTCGACCCGCGGCCTCGGTTGGAAAGGGGTTGATGCGCTGCGTGGGTGATCCAACCCGCTGGGTTTAGGTTTTGCGACCAGCGTGAAAGTGACGAGGACTGGCACACCTTGCCCCCGCCGTACCCCCGCGTCACGCTACAATTCCCGGCTTTCCTCAACGAACCCGCGGCCCGCAGGGCCGGCACGCGCATGGACAAGAGCTTCGAACCCGGTACTTTCGAAACCCGCTGGTACGCCCGCTGGGAGGCTGATGGCCGTTTTGCGCCGAGCGGCGAGGGCGAGCCCTACACCATCCTGCTGCCGCCGCCGAACGTCACCGGCACCCTGCACATGGGCCACGCCTTCCAGCACACGCTGATGGACGCGCTGACCCGCTACCAGCGCATGAAGGGCTGCGACACGCTGTGGCAGATGGGTTCGGACCACGCCGGCATCGCCACGGAAATGGTGGTCTCGCGCAACCTGGCGCGCGAGGGCAAGGGCGAGACCCGCGATTCGCTGGGCCGCGAGGGTTTCGTCGAGAAGGTCTGGGCCTGGAAGCAGGAATCGGGCGACACCATCGAGCGGCAGATGCGCCGCATGGGCACCTCGGGCGACTGGTCGCGCAGCGTGTTCACCATGGACGAGATGCCGTCCAAGGCGGTGATCGAAGCCTTCGTGCGCCTGTACGAGGAGGGGCTGATCTACCGCGGCCAGCGGCTGGTGAACTGGGATCCGGTGCTCAAGACCGCGATTTCCGATCTGGAAGTGGTCAGCGAGGAGGAGGACGGCCACCTGTGGTCGATCCGCTATCCGTTAGCCGCGGGTGCGACCTACGAACATATCGAGCGCGACGAGGACGGCAACGAAACCCTCCGCGAAACCCGCGACCACCTGATCGTCGCCACCACCCGCCCGGAAACCCTGCTGGGTGACGTCGCGGTGATGGTGCATCCTGACGATCCGCGCTACGCCGGTCTGGTCGGCAAATCCGTGCTGCTGCCGCTGACCGGGCGCGAGATTCCCATCATCGCCGACGACTACGTGGACCGCGCTTTCGGCACCGGCGTGGTCAAGGTGACCCCGGCGCACGATTTCAACGACTACGCCGTCGGCCAGCGCCACGGGCTGCCGATGATCAACCTGTTCACGCCCGAGGCCGCGCTCAACGACAACGCACCGGAAAAATATCGTGGGCAGGATCGCTACGACGCACGCAAGGCGGTGCTGGCCGATCTGGAAGCCGCCGAACTTTTGGCCGAGGACAAGCCGCACAAGTTGATGGTGCCGCGCGGCGACCGCACCGGGCAGGTGATCGAGCCCTACCTGACCGACCAGTGGTTCGTGAAGATGGACACCCTGGGCGCGCGCGGGCTGGAACTGGTCGAGAACGGTTCAATCCGCTTCGTGCCGCCCAACTGGATCAACACCTACCGTCACTGGATGGAGAACATCCAGGACTGGTGCATCAGCCGCCAGCTCTGGTGGGGCCATCGCATCCCGGCCTGGTATGACGACGCTGGCAACATCTACGTCGGCCGCGACGAAGCCGAGGCGCGGGCCAAGAGTGGCCTTGCCGCGGACGTGAAGCTGACCCAGGACAGCGACGTGCTGGAAACCTGGTTTTCCTCCGCGCTGTGGCCGTTTTCCACCATGGGCTGGCCGGACAAGGCCGCGATGGACGCGCGCGGATTCGACCGCTACCTGCCCTCCAGCGTGCTGGTGACGGGCTTCGACATCATCTTCTTCTGGGTCGCCCGGATGGTGATGATGACCGACCACTTCACCGGCGAAGTGCCCTTCCGCGACGTCTACATCACGGGACTGGTGCGCGACAAGGACGGGCAGAAGATGTCCAAGTCCAAGGGCAACGTGCTCGA
>CAZTXX010000099.1:0-3323 GCA_964617405.1 uncultured Aquimonas sp.
ACGGCATCGTGGCGCACAGCCAGGGCGGCGCGGCGGCGTTGCACCTGTACACCTATTACTGGAGCGGCCTGGACAACGCCACCGGATCGCGCCTGATCCAGTCGGTCGGCACACCGTACAAGGGCACCAACCTGGCCGGCATCCTGGCCACCCTGGGCAACTGGTTCGGGGTGGGCTGCGGCAAGAACACCGACCTGAGCTACAGCGGTGCGAGCTCGTGGCTGGCCGGCATTCCCAACTCCAGCCGCGCCAAGGTGAACTACTACACGACCTCGTTCAAGTCCACCAACTGGTACACCAACGACTATTGCAACTTCGCCACCGACCTGGTGTTGAGCGACCCGGAAGACGGCACCACCGAACAGGTCAACGGCCAGCTCCCAGGCGGCGTGAACCGGGGGCATACCGTCGGCCAGTGCCACACCGCCGGCATGCGCGACCCGGCGCAGTACTTGGATGCCTCACGCAATGCCACGATGAACACCAACGCGGCACGCTGAGAAACCCGTTCGGGAGCAAGCACGCCCCGCCCGGTCGCCTTGGCCGGGCGGGGCTTTTTTCATGCTCGTCATGTGGCGCGCCGACGCCCGATCGCACTGAAGAAGCCCGGCCAGCATCGGGCTCCCGGCCTGTCATGATGCGAAGCACACGACTCCTGACACGTCGGCACCTGTTTTCCGACGTTTATCCGACCCAGGTCATCGCGTGCGCACTCAGGGCCTGTCGCATCGCCTCGCGCGGTTTCGAACCTACCATGCAAAGCCGACCCGCATCCAGTTCGGCCACCACGTCGCGACGCCACATCGGGCTGAGCGGTGCGCTTTCGCCATTGACGAACCCCGCCCAGCCATTGCGGCCGGTGCGCTTGACGGCAAACAGCGCCATGTCGGCCAGGTCGATGGCTTCTTCCCAGCCCACCTGATGCGGCCAGCGTGACTGCAGGGGCAGCGGCGCAAAGCCCAGTGGGCAGGTGCGTTGCAGACTGCGGCGATCCGGGAGCTCGAATGGCGTATCCCCGATGGCACGCACGATGCGCTCGGCCAAACCGGCAATCGATTCGCGCGCGACATCGCGCATCACCAGCAGGAACTCCTCTCCTCCCCAACGCACCAGATCGTCATCATCACGAAGACAGGCGCGCAGGCGTGCGCCGAGCTGCGTCAGCACGGCATCTCCAGCGGCGTGGCCATAGTTGTCGTTCACCTGCTTGAAGTGGTCGACATCCAGCAGGAAGAAAACGATGACCCGGTCCGAAGGCGATGACCCATCGCCTGCACCTCCCAACACACGCTCGATGTCGGCATCGATACGCGAGGTGAAGTAGCGGCGGTTGTACAGCCCGGTAAGCGGATCGGTGAAGCTGGCCTTCTCCAGCTCACGCGACTTTTCGCGCAAGGCGGCCGATACGGCCTCAAGTTCGCTGGTGCGCTCGGCAACACTCAGCTCCAACTCGTGCCGTCGGGTGCGCAACGAGCGCGTGCGTTGCTGGATCAACAGCAATACCAGCACCGCAGCCAAGCCCGCGCCCCCGATGCGCGCCCACCAGGTCTGCCACCACGCCGGGTGCACGCGCAGCGCGAACGCGAGCTCATTGGGACTGAAGATGCCGTGCCGATTGCTTCCCTGCAGCTCGAAACGGTAGTGCCCTGGCACGAGATTGGCGAATGTGGCGCTGCGGTGTTCGGCATCCGCCTCGACCCACCGATCACTTTCGCCCAGCAGCCGGTATCTGTATCGGGTCAGCTCCGGTGCGCTGTAATCGAGTGCTGCAAACTCGACCGTCAGACTGCGCTGACCCGGCCACAACTCCAGCCCCTGTGTACCGAGCGAAACACGTTGCCCATCCATCGCGAGCGCGGTGAGCACCAGGGGTGGGGCGTAATTCTCGAAGTGGTACTGCGAGGGCATCACCACCAGCAAGCCCTTTGCCCCGCCAAACAGCATTCGGCCGTCGCGGGTCATGGCGTAACTGCGGAACCACGGATTCCCGAGGCTGACACCATCCGCTTCGCCAAGCGGAAGAAGCCGATCTGCCTGCGGATCAAAGACGTGTGACTGGCTCCAGATCCGCCCCTGGTCATCACGCAGCAGATTGGCACCAAAGGGCTGCCCTGCCACACCGAACCTGGCGCTGACAGCCTCCATCTCCTGTCGGCCATCCTCTTCAAGTCGCAGACGGAAAAGTCCGGACGGGGTGTCGAACCAGACCGAGCCATCCGGATCGACCAGCAGACCCAGTACGTCGCTGTTCGCACCACGCGCGACATGGGCAGCCTCGATCACCTGCAAATCGGCCTCGGGATCGACAAACAGGCCAAGGCCCGCATCACCACCGGCCCAGAGCCGACCCGCCGAGTCCAGGCCCAACGCATTGATATCGGCCCAGCGGTGCTCCCCGGCGACATCGGTTTTCTGGACGAGCTGGCCAGTGTGCATGTCGTAGTACAGCAGCCCGCCCTCTGCGGCGATCCACAAGCCCCCGCGAGGATCGGCGAGCAACCGCCTCGTGCGTCCAAAGGCATGGGGGAAAGGCTCCAGCGGCGCACCATCCCGAAACTGGCGAAACAAGCCCGCATCGCCGCCGATCCAGAGTGCGCCATCCAGGGTCTGTGCCAGCCCTGTCACGCGCACACCCTCCATGACCGTGTCCCCCTGCTCGTCACGTCGCGTATCTGTTGGAGCCAGGTTCGAGTCAAGCAGGAGGATGCCGCGATCCTGCGTACCCAACAGGACGCTGCCATCGGTCAGCTCAACCACCGCGCGCACGTTCGGATCCGCAAAGGCTTCGCCGGCATGGGCGAGTGCGAAACGGTCCAACATCCGCAAGGCCTGGTTGAGCGGGTTGTGGCGCTGCAGCCCACCGCCATAGCTGCCAAGCCAGATCTGTCCGCCCCGATCACGCAGCAGTGCACGCACTTCGCTCCCGGCCAGCGAATACGGGTTGTCCTGCCGTCCTTGTCGAGCGCTACCAGCCCTTCCCCGTCGGTTGCGATCCAGAGACGCCCCTGCGCCTCCTCGGCGAGCGCATTGACCGAATACGATGAAGGCAGCACACCATCCAGGGGGGCCGGAACCAGGCGATCCTGCGCGCCGTCGTAACGCGCCAGCCCGGCGAAGTCATTGCCGACCCAGAGGGTGCCGTCGCGTGCCACAAGCAGGCACCGCACGAACAGTGTTATCTCCCGATGCGCGGCGCTCCAGCGATCACCATAAAGACGGAAATACCCACCATCGAAGCGCGCCACCCCGCGGGCGGTTCCCACCCAGAGGAACCCATCCGGGCCTTCCGCCAACGATGACACTACAGGAATCCGCAGTCCTCC
>CAZTXX010000099.1:3423-8033 GCA_964617405.1 uncultured Aquimonas sp.
GCCTTCTTCACCGCGGCCTTCTTGGCCGGTGCCTTCTTCACCGCAGCCTTCTTGGCCGGCGCTTTCTTCACTGCCGCCTTCTTGGCTGGCGCTTTCTTCACCGCAGCCTTCTTGGCGGGCGCTTTCTTCGCGACGGCCTTCTTGACCGGCGCCGACGTCTTCTTCGCTACCGCTTTCTTCACGGCAGCCTTCTTCGCCGGGGCCTTCTTCACGGCCGCCTTCTTGGCTGGGGCCTTCTTTGCCGCCGGTGCTTTTGCAGCGGCCTTCTTTGCCGCAGGTTTGCTCGTTGCCATCAGGGTTTCTCCATTGTCCTATCAGGAATCGTCAGTTTTGTGGATCCAAGACGCCAGGCAAATCAAGCGGCCAGGGCCGCAGGGCACAGCACTCGCGCACAACGCGGGCACTGAATGGGGTGATTGCACATCCACGTGTCAACGTCGCCGCTGGCAAGAAACCGGCGGGCATGGACAATCGACGGGAGTGCAATGCCGTCTCGCGAATCCGACAAAGATGCCTGAGCGATCCCCGCAAGGGCGAGGCAACGGTTTCAGGGGCGTTCGAATCTTTCACGAGTTCGGTGTTGTCCGAAGTGCAGCGTTGCGCGAAACCTATGCACCTGATTGCCGGCTGTCAACAACCATGAAGCCCATCACGCTCCATGCACGCCTGCAGTCGGCTTCCGACCGGGCAGATCGCACACCGTGCAACACAGATGTTTTCCCTGCGGCATGGCATCTGCAACGAAGCGCGACTTGCCACATGAAAGCCTTGCACGGCGAGGGTTTGGCTTGTTCACGGGAACGCGTGCGGGTACTGGTGGGAGGAGCCAACTTCGGCCCGAGTGATGCATGCATGCACGCATCAGCACACAGCATCGACCGATGCCATGCATGCATCGCAAACATGTTGTGGTTTCGCGTTGCACAAGAACGAATGCGCAGCTTTTTTTTGCATATCCGATCGACACAACGCATGCGGCCGCCCGAAGGCGGCCGCATGTTGCACGACATCGATGACGATGACACTCAGCCTTCGTCTTCCTCGACAGCAGCGGCGTAGTCATCCGGGCTGAGCAGTGCATCGAGCTGCGATGCATCGTCGATCTTGAGTGCGAACAGCCAGCCATCACCCCAGGGATCGGCATTGATCGTTTCCGGCGCATCGGCGAGTGCGTCATTGATCGCCACCACCGTGCCGGAAACCGGCGCGTAGATGTCCGATGCCGCCTTCACCGACTCGACGACCGCGCAGGAGGCACCCTGCTCCAATTGATCACCGACCTCGGGCAATTCGACGTAGACCACGTCGCCCAACTGGTCCTGTGCGTGATGGGAAATGCCGACGGTTACACGACCGCCGTCTTCGAGACGCGCCCATTCGTGCGAGCGCTGGAACTTCAAGTCGCCGGGGATTTCACTCATGACTGACTCCGGGTTTGGCTGAGGGCCGCAAGGCGCGGCGTGGGAAAGCGAAGGGGGATTGTACGGGGCGCGGCGACACGCGTGCTCATTCGACCGGCTTGCCATCGCGTACGAAGGGATATTTCACGATGCGTGCCGGCACGATGCGGCCACGGATATCGACACCGACCTCGCCAGGCTCACCCGCGGGAATGCGCGCAAAGGCGATCGACTTGGCGAGCGTGGGTGCAAAGGTGCCGGAGAGGATTTCACCGTCACCCAGTGCCGTGACCACACGCTGGCCATGGCGCAGGATGCCCTTGTCCTCCAGCACCAGGCCGACCATGCGGCGCGCCACGCCGTTGGCCTTCTGCGCTTCGAGCGCGGCGCGGCCGATGAAGTCGCGGTCTTCGTCGAAGCTCACCGTCCAGGCGAGCCCGGCCTCCAGGGGCGAGATCTGTTCATCCATATCCTGCCCATAGAGGTTCATGCCCGCCTCCAGCCGCAAGGTATCGCGCGCACCGAGGCCACAGGGCTTCACGCCGGCGTCGGCCAGGCGGTTCCAGAAAGTCACGGCCTGATCGGACGGCAACACGATCTCGAATCCGTCCTCACCGGTATAGCCGGTGCGCGCGACGAACAAGGCCTCGCCCTGCACACCTTGCGCATCGATGGCGACGAACTTGCCCAATGCCTCAACCGCCGCACGATCGGATTCGCCGATCTGCGCCAGCACCGCGGCGCGCGCGTTCGGGCCCTGCACCGCGATCAGCGCCAGTTCCGGACGCTCGACCACGCGCACGTCGAAATCCCCCGCGACCTTTTCGATCCACGCCATGTCCTTGTCCCGCGTGGAAGCGTTGGAAACGATGCGGAAGAAGTCATCGGCCAGGAAATACACGATCAGGTCGTCGATCACGCCACCCTGTTCGTTGAGCATGCACGAATACAGCGCCTTGCCGGGCTTCTTGAGCTTGTCGATGGCGTTGGCCAGCAGGCGGCGCAGGAAATCGCGCGCGCCGGCACCGTGCAGGTCGATCACGGTCATATGGGAAACATCGAATATGCCGACATCGCGCCGCACCTGGTGGTGCTCGTCCACCTGGGAGCCGTAATGGATGGGCATGTCCCAGCCCCCGAAATCCACCATGCGTGCGCCGGCGGCACGGTGGGTGTCGTTGAGAACGGTCTTCTGGCTCATGGCGATCTCGCGCTGTGAAAAAGGGATCGCACATTATCGCAGCTATCGCCGGCCGCGGCCCGACCCGAATCCACGCATCGGCGTTGAAATCACCCGTCGGCAAGCTGCTATCGTGGCACCCGTTCGCGACCACTGCATGGAACACCCACGCATGTCCCAGTCCCAGTTCGCCCTGCTTCGCCGCCGCCGCTTCCTGCCCTTCTTCGTGACCCAGGCGCTCGGCGCGTTCAACGACAATGTCTTCAAGAACGCGTTGATCATCCTGGTGACCTTCCACATCGCAGGTCTGTCGAGCGCGGATATCGACTTCTATTCCAACCTGGCGGCGGGTCTGTTCATCCTGCCCTTCTTCCTGTTCTCGGCCAATGCCGGGCAATGGGCGGAGAAGTACGAAAAGGCGCGTTCGATCCGCTGGATCAAGTTCGCCGAGATCGTGCTGATGGTGCTGGCCGCGGTCGGCTTCTGGCTGCAATCGCTGCCCTTCCTGCTGGGCGTGCTGTTCCTGATGGGCGCCCAGAGCGCCCTGTTCGGGCCGTTGAAGTATTCGATCCTGCCGCAGGCCTTGCGCCCGGAGGAACTGGTCGGCGGCAACGCACTGGTGGAGGCGGGTACCTTCCTCACCATCCTGCTGGGCACCTTCGCCGGTGGCGCCTTGATGGGGTTCTCCGCCGGCACGACCCTGGTGAGCGCCACCGTGATCGCCATCGCCATCGTGGGCTGGCTCGCATCGCACAAGATCCCCGCCGCGCCGGCGACCGCGCCGGAACTGAAGCTCAACTGGAATCCGGTGAGCGAGACCTGGCGCAACCTGCGCTTCCTGGGCGGCCATCGCGCGGTACTCAACTCGGTGCTGGGGATCAGCTGGTTCTGGTTCTTCGGCTCGGTGTTCATCGCGCAGTTGCCGAACTACACCAAGCTCTACCTGGGCGGCGACCAGAGCGTGGCGCCCCTGGTGCTGATGTTGTTCGCGCTCGGCATCGGCGCGGGTTCGCTGCTGTGCGAGGTCTTGTCACGGCGCACCGTGGAAATCGGCCTGGTGCCGCTGGGCGCACTGGGCATGACCGTGTTCGGAGTGGATCTGTACTTTGCCCGCCCCGAGGCGGCACAGGTCACCGGCCTGAGCTGGCAGCAGTTCATGACCGCACCGGGCAACGCGCGCATCTGCATCGACCTGCTGCTGATCGGCCTGTCCGGCGGCTTCTTCACCGTGCCGCTGTATGCACTGATCCAGCAACGCACCCCGCGCGAACGGCTGTCGCGCGTGATCGCGGCCAACAACATCTTGAACGCCGCCTTCATGGTGACCGCCGCAATCCTCGCCATCGCACTGCTGCACCTCGGATTCACCATCCCGAAGCTGCTGCTGGCCGCCGCCATCCTCAACGCGGTCGTGGCGATCCACATCTTCACCTTGGTGCCCGAATTCATCGCCCGCTTCGTCGCCTGGCTGCTGGCCAAGGCGCTCTACCGCCTCAAGGTCGAAGGTCTCGACCATGTGCCATTGGAAGGCCCGGCCGTACTGGTGTGCAACCACGTCAGCTACATGGACGCGGTGCTGATCCTGGGCGCGGTGCCGCGCCCCACCCGCTTTGTCATGTATTACCGGATTTTCGAGATCCCCGGCATGAACATCGTGTTCCGTGCGGCCCGCGCCATCCCCATCGCCGGGCGCAAGGAAGACCCGGCCTTGATGGAGCGCGCCTTCGATGAGGTCGATGCCGCCCTGGCCGAAGGCGAACTGGTCTGCATCTTCCCCGAGGGTGCCCTCACCCGGGACGGCGAAATCGCCAGCTTCCACACGGGTGTCGAACGCATCCTGGAGCGGCGCCCGGTGCCGGTCATCCCCATGGCCCTGCGCGGCATGTGGAAAAGCATGTGGAGCAAGCGCGACTCGCGCCTGCACCGGATGCGCCTGCCACGCCGCTTCCGCGCCCCGGTGGAACTGGTCATGAGCGCCCCACTTCCAGCCGCCGAAGCCAGCGCCAAGGCATTGGAAGCACAGGTACGGG
>CAZTXX010000100.1:0-8005 GCA_964617405.1 uncultured Aquimonas sp.
GCCTGGCCCAGGGCGGCAAGCTGCGCCGCGACGGGAAGATCGTCACCGTACCGCTGGCCTGCGAGGTGCGCCGCATCGATTTTGGCGACGGCGAGAAGGATGCAATGACCATTCCCTGGGGCGACGTATCCACCGCGTTCCACACCACCGGCATTCCGAATATCCGGGTGTTCATCCCCGGTTCGCCGCGCATGATCGCCCGGGCGCGGCGCGCCAACTGGGTCCGGCCACTGCTGGGGCTGGGCTGGGTGCAGAGGCGGATCCAGGCGCATATCGCAAAAACGGTGAAGGGGCCCAGCGAGGAACAGCGCGAACGGCTGCCCACCTTCATCTGGGGCGAGGTGGCCAATGCGCGCGGGGAACGAAGGACCGCGCGCATCCGCACCGCCAACGGCTACAGCCTCACCGTCACCGGCTCGCTGGCCGTGGTCGAACACCTGATGACAACCCGACCCGCGGGCGGCGCCTGGACGCCGGCGCGGCTGGCAGGCGCCGATCTGGTGACGCGCCTGCCGGGATCGGGGCCGCTGCGGGTCAGCTGACCCAGGATGCCGAAGATTCCTGCCGGATCCGCTTCAGGTCTTTGCAGCAGGAGGTCAGCTGGAAGTCGGTTTTGTGGAAACTTTCTGGACGGACGCGTCGGCAGAGTGCACTGCGGAAACGAAGGCGCGCATCGCTTCGGCCGCCTTGATGCCGGGCGCCGACTCGATGCCGCTGGATACGTCCACGCCCCAGGGTGCGGCCAGGCGGATGGCCTCGGCGACGTTGTCGGGTGACAGACCGCCGGCGAGCATGATGTGTCGGGATCCCGCCTTGGGAAGATCGGCCCAGTCCAGACGTTGTCCGCTGCCGCCGGCTTCACCCGCAGCGTGGCCGTCAAGGAGCAGGGCTGTGGCCGATGACCAGCCTTGCAGGCGCGAGGCCGCCTGTTCCCGACTCATTCCGCCAAGGGGCACCGCTTTGAGGTAGGGCAGGGTGAAGCTCCGGCAGAAAGCCTCGCTCTCGTTGCCGTGGAATTGCAGCAGGTCGGGTTTGACGATGGCAAGGATGCGGTCGACCTCTTCACCGGGGGCGTCCATCACCAGTGCCACCACCCGGGTTGTATGCGGGATACGGGCGCGCAGCTGTGCGGCCCGCGCCGGTTCGAGACGACGCGCGCTGCGTCCGGCGAAAACCAGACCAATCATGTCGACGCCCAGCGAGACCGCCAGATCCACGTCCGCCTCGCGTGTCAGGCCGCAGAACTTGATGCGGGTTCTCATGGCAGGCTGACCTCGGCCGGCAGCGCCCATTGAGCCGGGTACAGCGGCCCGATGAACAGCAGGCCTTGCGGGCTGGCGGTGGGGCCGGCCACGGCGCGGTCGCGACCTTCGAGCAACTCCGCCATCCAGTCGACCGGCCGTTCGCCGCGACCAATGGGAAGCAGGCTGCCCACCAGGTTTCGCACCATGTGGTGCAGGAAGGCATTGGCTTGGACCTCCACATGCACTTCCTCGCCATGGCGCCGGATATCCAGACGTTGCAGGTCGCGACGCGCATGGGCGGCCTGGCACTGGGAGGAGCGGAATGCGGAGAAGTCATGCTCCCCGAGCAGGTGCTGCGCGGCCTCGTGCATGCGCTCGGCGTCGAGTGGTTGCGGTTCCCAGGAGAGCTGGCGGGCATCGAGGGCAGGGCGAACCCGGCGGTTGAGGATGCGGTACAGATAGCGCCGTGCGCGCGCCGCAAAGCGGGCGTGGAATTCGTCGGCCACCGGCTGGCACCAGCGCACCGCGATGCTGCGCGGCAGGCGCGAGTTGGTTCCCATCACCCAGGCATAGTCGCTGCGCAGGGCGCTGGTGTCGAAGTGCACGACCTGGCAGCGGCCATGCACCCCGCGGTCGGTACGGCCGGCGCAGGTGACTTCGATGGGATGGTTGGCGACGAAGCCGAGTGCCGATTCCACCGCGGCCTGCAGGCTGGGATTGTCCCCGAGGCGCTGCCAGCCGCAGAAGTCCGTGCCGTCGTATTCGATACCCAGTGCGTAACGCATGTGGTGTCCCAAAAAAGAAAGGCCGGAGGCGTGGCGCTTCCGGCCTTTCGCTGCCAGAGCGGCAGGATCAGAGAATGCCGGCGAGCAGCGTCTCGGCTTCCTGGCGCTGGTCGGCGTTGCCCTCGATCAGTACTTCTTCCAGCATGCCGCGTGCGCCTTCGGCATCGCCCATGTCGAGATAGGCGCGCGCCAGTTCCAGCTTGGTGGCGGCGACATCGGAATCCACGCCGTCTTCGCTGAAATCATCGCCGGAGGCGTAATCCGTCTCGTCGGTGGTATCCGCGTAGGGGGCGGTCGCCGGTTGGGGTTCGAACTCGGGCTCGGCGTCGAATTCGAAGTTGTCGAACTCTTCGGAGTCGTTGCCCGATCCGCCGTGGGCCGGGGCGTTCCAGTCCACTTCGCGGGTGTCGGTTACCGGGGTGGGTGCCGATACCGGTTCGAAATCCATGGTTTCGTCGGCGTCAGGCCCGGGCTCGGACTCCGTGGCTTCGTGCTCGTAGCCGCTGTAGGCATCATCGGCGGAGAACAGCGGGTGTCCAGGCGTGAAGCTGCGCCCCAGCGCGAGCGCCTGCTGCCAGGTCGGATCAGCCGGATCCTGTACCTGGGCATGCATCGCCTCGGCAGCCATTTCGAAGGCCGTGGGTTCGTTGCTGTCGGCGTAGTGCTGCAAAAGATCCAGGTGCAGATGCAGGTCTTCCGGATAACGCGAAAGCGCTTCGATGAGATCGGCTTCATGCGCGTCTGGCTCGTAGGCGGCGACGGCCGGCGTGGCGGCGACCGCTGCCACTGCTGCGCCATCGGACTTCTTGCGTCGGCGCGACAGGAGCAGGCCGATCAAGCCGAGCAGCACCGCGGCACCACCGCCCACGATCCAGGGGTTGAAGGCGCGTGGCGCATCTCCCGTTGCGGGTGGGGCGGCTACCGGGGCGAGCGCCGTTTCGGCGGGCTGTTCCGCCAGTGGCATGGCTTCGGAAACGGGCTCGGCGGCTTCAGCCAAGGCCTCATCCGCGACATCTTCTTCTGCTACGCCTTCTTCCGCCTCGAATTCCTCGGCGGCATCTTCCGCCACGGCATCGTCTTGCGGCGCCGTATCGACGGACTCGTCGGATACGGGTTCCTGGGCCAGGGCGGCGACCGCCTTGTTGTCGTCGGCGGTGGTCGTGGTATCGGTCGCGCCGCTGTCGGCATCGCCAAGGCGGCGTTGTGCGGCAGCCAGTTCGCTGTCCTTGAGTTCCAGCAGACGACGGGTTTCGGCCTGCAACGTTTCAAGTTCGCTGACGCGGGATTTCAGTTCCACGTTTTCCTGCGAGAGGGTGTTGACCTCTTCGCGGCTGCGGGTCAGTTCCGCACGCAGCTCACGACCGGCCCCGTCGGCCGAGGCGCCGGACTGGCTGGCACTGGCATCACCGCTGCCACGCGGCGGGGTGAGTTCGAGGCGTGAGTCGGATCGGCTGGATGCACGCGTGCCGCCATCCCCTGGTGCGCTCGCGGAAGCGTCCGCCGGCTGCGCGAAGCTGACCGAACTGGCACCCCAGGCCTGCATCTGTTCGCGCACCTGTGTCGCCGCTTCGGCGGCTGCCATCACGGTGGCCTCTTCGCGCGCCGGCATGCGCAGCACCGCGCCCTTCTTGAGGCGGTTGATGTTGTTGTCGATGAAGGCTTCGGGATTGGCACGCAGGATCGCCAGCATCATCTGGTTGACGGTCACCGAATCATCAGGTCGCGCGCGTGTCGCGATCGACCAGAGCGTATCGCCGCTGGAAACGGGGCCGTAGGTATCGGCGCCGTAGCTCGGGTAGCTCTGCGGTGCGGGTGCGGGTTCGGGCGAGGGTTCCGCGATGGTCTCGTAGACCGGAGCCGGCGCGGGTTCCGGTTGCGGTTCTGCCACGGGCTCCAGGATCGGTTGCGGCGGCGCGAGCGGCTCGGTGGCCATCGGCGGGGGTGTTTCATCGAACAGGGGTTCGGGTGCCGCCGGTTCGGGCTCGGGCAGGGCGGCCGTGCGCGCCGGCGCGCTCGCGGTGACAGGCACCATCGAAGGCGGATCGAGAAGAACCGTGTATTCGCGCAGCATGCGGCCCTTGCCCCAGTCGGCTTCGAGCAGGAAGCTGAGGAAGGGATCGGTGACCTTTTCCGGGGTGGTGATCCGGATCACCTTGCGGCCACGCTCGTCGGCATGCACCGAAAACTGCAGGTTGGTGGCTTGCAAGGTGGGGCGTTCGAGCCCGACGCGTGTGAAAGCATCCGGTGCGGCCAGCTTGACATGGAGGTCATCGGCCTCACCGGGAGTTCCGACGAGTACGGGAATTTCCGCCACAAGTGGCTGATTCAGGGAGGATTTGACTTCGATCTGCCCCAAGCCAAGCGCGTAGGCGTGACTGCCGCCCAGCACCAGTGCCAGAGCGATCGGAAGTCTGAGACGCATATTCATCGGGTACCTTCCCCTCGAAGTTTATGGGTGCGAGCACGCGCTCCATCGTTTCCCCCTGAACCTAGAAACGACTTGATGACGCGGTGCTAACTTTAGATCAGGCGTCAGTTTTTACCAATAGTTCAGCAATCTGTACAGCGTTCAATGCCGCACCCTTGCGGATATTGTCGGCGACCACCCAAAGATCGAGACCCTGCGGGTGGGAAATGTCGCGTCGGATTCGCCCCACGTACACCGGGTCGTTGCCCGATGCGTGGGTCACGGGGGTGGGCCAGCCGCCAGCGCGGCGCTCGTCCACCACCACCACGCCCGGAGCCTTTTCCAGCAGCTCGCGTGCCGCTTCCGGGCTGATCGGCGCACGCGTTTCGATATGCACGGCTTCGGCGTGACCGTAGAACACCGGTACCCGCACCGCGGTGGGATTCACTTCGATGGAATCATCACCGAGGATCTTGCGGGTTTCCCAGACCAGTTTCATTTCCTCCTTGGTGTAGCCGTTGTCGAGGAAATCGTCGATCTGCGGAATCAGGTTGAAGGCGATCTGCACCGGGAAACGGGCCGGCTCGGGGTCGCTGAAATTGAGGATGGCGGCGGTCTGCCGGCCCAGCTCTTCCATCGCCGAGCGCCCGGCGCCGGATACCGACTGGTAGGTGGCCACGTTGATCCGGGAAATGCCGACCGCGCGGTGGATCGGCGCCAACGCCACCAGCAACTGCATGGTGGAACAGTTGGGATTGGCGATGATGCCGCGCGGCGGGTTGCGCACCGCTTCCGGATTGACTTCCGCCACCACCAGGGGCACGTCGTCGTCGTATCGGAAGGCCGAACTGTTGTCGATGACGATCGCGCCTTTTTCAGCGAATTTCGCCGCGTATTCCTTCGAAATCGCACCGCCGGCGGAAAACAGCGCGATGTCCACGCCGGTCGGGTCGAAGTGCGCAAGGTCCTGCACCAGGACATCGCGCCCGCCGAAGCGCAGGTGCTCGCCGGCTGAGCGTTCGGAGGCCAGGGCGACGAGTTTGCCGATCGGAAACCCGCGTTCGGCAAGAACCGACAGCATGGTTTCACCCACGGCGCCGGTGGCGCCGACGACGGCGACGGTGTACTGCTTGGGGGACTGGCTCATGGAGGAGTGCCTGTGGAGGGGATCAAATGGAAAACGCGCCGCCGGGAACCTGCGGCGTGACGGGCCCGACGTCGCCGCACTGGGCGCGGTGGCGCAGGGCCTGGTCGATCAGCACCAGGGCCACCATCGCCTCGGCGATCGGGGTGGCGCGGATGCCGACGCAGGGATCGTGCCGGCCGGTGGTGACCACATCCACCGCGGCACCCTCGGTATCAAGGCTGCGGCCGGGCACGCGGATGCTGGAGGTGGGCTTGAGCGCGATGGAGCAGCGGATCGGCTGGCCGCTGGAAATGCCGCCGAGGATGCCGCCGGCGTGGTTGGAGAGGAAACCGTCCGCGGTGATCTCGTCGCGGTTTTCCGTGCCCTTCATTGCAGCGACCGCGAAGCCGTCACCGATTTCCACGCCCTTGACCGCGTTGATGCCCATCAGGGCGGCGGCCAGTTCGGCATCGAGCTTGCCGTAGATCGGTTCGCCCCAGCCCGGCGGCACGCCCTCGGCGACCACGTCCACGCGTGCGCCGACCGAGTCGCCTGACTTGTGCAGGGCCTTCATGTATTCCTCCAGCGCCGGCACCTGTTCGGTGCAGGGCCAGAAGAAGGGGTTGGTTTCAACCACGTCCCAGTCGAAGCCCTGCGGGCGGATGTCGCCGAGTTGGGAAAGAAAGCCGCGCACCCTCACCCCACGCTGTGCCAGCCATTTCTTTGCCACCACACCTGCGGCCACGCGCATCGTGGTCTCGCGTGCCGAACTGCGCCCGCCGCCGCGCGGATCGCGGATGCCGTACTTGTGCCAGTAGGCGTAGTCGGCGTGGGCGGGGCGGAACTGGTCGGCGATGCGGCCGTAGTCCTTGCTGCGCTGGTCGACGTTGCGGATCAAAAGCGCGATCGGTGTTCCGGTGGTGCGGCCCTCGTACACGCCGGAGAGGATTTCCACCTCGTCGGCCTCGCGCCGCTGCGAGGTGTAGCGCGAGCGGCCGGTGGCGCGGCGGTCGAGATCCGCGCGGAACTCTTCCGGCGCCAGTTCCAGGCCAGGCGGGCAACCGTCGATCACGCAGCCGATGGCCGGGCCGTGGGATTCGCCAAAGGTGGTGACGCGAAACAGGTGGCCGAAGCTGTTCACGGTTGCGCCTTGTCCATGCGTGCGTCGGCCAGCTCGCGGATGGCCGTGTGGTGGCGCATCAGGTCTTCGCGACCGATCACGAAAACGCCCATCTGCCCGACCTTGAACTCGACCCATTCGAACGGCAACTGCGGCAGCAGCTCCACCAGCGCGCGCTCGCTTTCGCCCACCTCACAGACCAGCAGGCCACCTTCGGTCAGGTGTTCGGGCGCGTCGCGCAGGATGCACAGCGCCAGGTCCAGACCGTCGTCGCCGGCGCGCAGGCCGAGCTCGGGCTCGAAAGCATATTCGGGGGGAAGGGCATCGACTTCATCGTGGGTGACGTAGGGCGGGTTGCTGACGATCAGGTCGTAGCGCTCGCCTTCCAGTGCGGAGAACAGGTCCGAGCGCAGCAGGCGCACCCGGTCCATCACGTCGAAACGCGCGGCGTTGGCGGTGGCCAGATCCAGTGCATCGGAGCTGATGTCGACCGCGTCCACCTGCCAGTCGGGCTGGTGCACCGCCATGGCGATGCCGATGCAGCCCGAGCCGGTGCAAAGATCCAGCGCGCGTGACACCTCGAGTTCGCCCAACCAGGGCTGGAAGCCGGCCTCGATCAGTTCGGCAATGGGCGAACGCGGCACCAGGGCGCGTGCGTCGGTGAGGAAGCACAGGCCGGCGAACCAGGCCTCGCCGGTGAGATAGCAGGCCGGGATGCGCTCGTCGATGCGGCGCTCGAACAGCGCCAGCACCCGCGATTTTTCCGTGGCAGTGAGCCGCGCCTGGCCGTAGGCCGGTGGCAGGTCGTGCGGCAGGTGCAGGGCATGCAGCACGAGCTGGGTGGACTCGTCGAGGGCATTGTCGAAACCGTGCCCGAAGGCGAGATCGGCTTCTCCGAAGCGGCTGGCGCCGTAGCGGATGAAGTCGATGATCGTGGCAAGTTCGGCGGTCATGGCAAGGCCCGGAAGGAAAGCTGGCAAGTATAGCGTTGCAAGTCACATGCTTTGATCGGCCATCCCGTCATTTCATCGGGTTCACGGGCGGCGTTGCCGCTGACAGTTATACTGTTGCAATGAATAAAACTCCCCGTCGTGGTTCGGGCACCTTGCCCACCAGCCTGGTCCTCATCGCCGCGCTTGCCGCCGGCATCGGCCTGTGGGCCGGACAGAAGGTCTTTCTTGGCTCCCCCGCGCTGCCGCAGGTCCAAACCATGCGTCTGCTCGACCCACCCCGCATCCTGCCGGACTTCGCCTTGCAGGGGGCTGCCGGGGCCCGGGTCGATGCCGATGCGCTCAAGGGGCATTGGACCCTGGTGTTCCTCGG
>CAZTXX010000101.1:0-7953 GCA_964617405.1 uncultured Aquimonas sp.
GCGCAGCATTGCCCGCATGGAATTGAGACAGGCGAAGGAACGGTTCGGCCATACCGGCTGCTACATGACGAGCGGGTTCAACGCTGATTCGCAACACCCTTGACTGAATCCTCGAATACCTCGAGGGACGTATTGAATCCGTGCATCTTGCGCGGGCGAGTGTAGAGGCGCGTCTCGACCCAACTCCATTCATCGTTGCTGGGGGTGTTGAAGTTCCGGCCGCGCCCGAGGCCATCGGGACCGGAGTGACACCAGGGTGGGGCACGATCTTTGCCGACGCTTCTTCCGACGGGAGTGAGCTTTCCGCATAGAGCGGTCTTTGGCGTCCAGTGGGACCCGCGCACCTGTCGCAGGTGAAGGCAACGGCTGCGAAATTCCTGCGACACATCCCGTCGCACGTCCCCGGACGATGCTCCCATCCAACCAGGGAGCGGACCATGGCAAAGCGGAGAGTGCGGAAATCGAGTGGGACGGCTGCGGCGGGGGATCCCCACCCCCTCATGAGGCTCTGGATGTTGCGCGTCCTGATGCCGCTGGGCGGACATCGGGAACTGCTGTTCCGGATCGGCTTCCGCAACGATGCGGTCGCCGCCGCGGTCGGGCTGGAGCACCGGATCGATCCACCCGACGGGGTGTTCGATCGTGTCGTCGTACTCAAGGAACTGCGCCAGCTCCATCGGCAGGCAGAAGCCCAGGCGGCCGACCTTCGGTTGCCCGAACCCTTGCGCGGCAACGTGGAGCAGCTCTCCAGGCTGCTGGGGCTGGAGGAAGCCGAGGGCCGGATTCTGGGCTTCATCGTGCTGCTCCACACCGAGCGGCTGCTGGATGAGACGGCGGGTCTCCTCGGCGATCTGTCGGTCAGCAAGACCTGCAGCTGCATTTCCACGATCCTGGATTTGCCCGAGCCCACGGTGCGCGCTGCGCTCAGTCCACGTGGGCTCCTGGCACAGTCCGGTCTGGTGTCGGTGGATGGCAGCAACAGCTTCCCCCTGCGCCTCAAGCTGGACCTTATTTCCGGGGAGTTCGCCGGCGAGATGACGGTGCCTGGCGTGGATCCGGCTCGTCTGCTGCGGGGAACCGTATCCCCGGGTGCTCCCGGCACATTGACGCTGGGCGATTTCACCCAGGTGCAGCGCTCGATCGACGTACTCCTGCCGTACCTGCGTCAGGCGCTGACCGGGCGCAGACGCGGGGTCAATATCTTCGTCTACGGCGCAGCCGGCACGGGCAAGAGCGAGCTGGCGCGCACCTTGTCCCACGCGCTTGGCTGCGAGCTGTACGAGGTGTCGAGCGAGGACGACGAGGGCAATCCGGTGCAGGGCGAGCGCCGCCTTCGCGCCTTGCGTGCGGCGCAGAACTTCTTCAGCCAGCGCCCGGTGCTGTTGGCTTTCGACGAGGCCGAGGACGTGTTCAACGACGACTTCGGTCCGTTCGGACGCAGGAGCACCGCGCAGACCCACAAGGCGTGGATCAACCGCATGCTGGAGTCCAACATCGCACCCACGCTGTGGCTGTCCAACACCATTCGCGGACTGGACCCGGCCTTCGTGCGCCGCTTCGACCTGGTGTTCGAGCTGCCCGTGCCGCCGAAGAAGCAGCGCGTGCGCATCCTGCGCGAGCACTGTGCAGATCTCGTGGACGAGGGACGCCTGGCCTGCATCGCCGAGGCGCGCGAGCTGGCCCCGGCCGTGGTGTCCCGTGCCGGCTCGGTCGTGCGTTCGATCCGCGACGAGCTTGGCCCGGAAAAAACCGCCGACGCGCTGGAGCACCTGATCTCCTGCACCCTGGAGGCGCAGGGCCACCGCCCGATCCTGCGTCACGACCCGAACCGCCTCCCGGAAACCTACGATCCGCGCTTCCTGCACGCCGATACGGACCTGGAGGCGCTGGCCGAGGGGCTGGTTCAAGCGCGTAGCGGGCGGCTTTGCATGTACGGCCCGCCGGGCACCGGCAAGACCGCCTACGGGCGCTGGATCGCCGAGCGGCTAGAGGCCCCACTCCTGGTGCAGCGTGCCTCCGATCTCATCTCCATGTGGGTCGGCGGGACCGAGCGGAATATCGCCGAGGCCTTCCGCCAGGCGCAGGCCGAGGGCGCCGTGCTGCTGCTCGACGAGGTGGACAGCTTCCTGCAGGACCGCCGCCGGGCCCAAAATTCCTGGGAAGTTACGGGGGTGAACGAGATGCTGACCCAGATGGAATCCTTCGCGGGCGTCTTCATCGCCTCGACCAACCTGATGGAAGGGCTGGACCAGGCCGCGCTGCGCCGCTTCGACCTGAAGGCGAAGTTCGACTTTCTGCTTGCGGACCAGACCTGGGGCCTGTTGGCTCGCCACTGCGGGCATCTGGGG
The DNA here is from genome assembly GCA_964617405.1 of uncultured Aquimonas sp. Lineage (GTDB taxonomy): Bacteria > Pseudomonadota > Gammaproteobacteria > Xanthomonadales > Xanthomonadaceae > Denitratimonas. The sequence goes on from CAZTXX010000101.1 coordinate 2,349, forward strand.
CTGGATACACCGCCGCCCGAACTTCGTGCCCGCGCGGGCCGGCTCTCGCGCCTGACCCCCGGTGACTTCGCCGCGGTGGTCCGCCAACATCGGTTCCGGCCGATTTCCTGCGCCGGGGAGTTCGTGTCCCGGCTGGAAGCGGAGTGCGCGTTGAAGGAAGACGCCAAGCGCGCCATCGGATTCGTGTGAGGCGCGGTGCGCCAGCGGTCGCGACACATCAGGGAAATCGAGCATGAGAACACTGTCGAAATCCAAGCTGATCGCCTCCCGCCAGTGCCCGAAGCGGCTGTGGCTGGAAGTGCATCGGCCCGAGCTGAGGGAGGACTCGTCCGCGGCGCAGGCGCGCTTTGCCGAGGGCCATCAGGTGGGAGAGATCGCCCAGCGCCTCTACGACCCGAACGGAACAGGCACCGAGGTCGATCGCGACGACGAAGCCTTCCGCGATGCCTTCGACCGCACGCGTGAACTGCTCGAATCACGGCGGCCGATCTTCGAGGCCGGCTTCCGCGCCGAGGGTGCGATGGCCTTCGCCGACGTGCTGCTGCCCGTGCGGCGCGGCGGCAAGCCCGCCTGGCGGATGGTGGAAGTGAAGTCGTCCACCTCGGTCAAGGACTACCACGCCGACGACGTCGCGGTGCAGGCCTTCGTCGCGCGCAGGAGTGGCGTGCCGCTGGTCTCCGTTTCGGTCGCGCATATCGACAGCGGCTGGGTATACCCCGGGAACGGGGACTACGCCGGCCTGTTGGTGGAGTCGGACCAGACCGAGGGCGCCTTCGGGCGCGAGGGCGAGGTGCGCCAGTGGATCGACGACGCACAGCGGGTGGTGGCCAAGCGCACGGAGCCGCGGATCGGCACCGGACCGCACTGCCACGCGCCCTTCGGGTGCCCGTTCTTCGCCTACTGCAGGAGCAAGGAACCGCAGCCCGAGCACCCGATCGACGTGCTGCCGGGCCGCCGCAGAAACGCCCTGCAAGCGCACATCGAGGCCCACGGGCTGACGGAATTGCGCGAGGTGCCGGATGAACTCCTCAATCTGCGGCAGCTTCGCGTCAAGACGGTGACGCTCTCGGGCAAGCCCTTCCACGACCGCGATGGCGCGCTGCAGGCGCTCGCCGGCCACCGTTTGCCGGCCCGGTTCCTGGACTTCGAGACCGTCCAGTTCGCGGTGCCGATCTGGAAGAGCACGCGCCCTTACCAGCAGATCCCCTTCCAGTTCAGCGCGCATCGGCTCTCGCGCACCGGAAAGCTCACCCACGAATCGTTCCTGGATCTTTCCGGCAGGGATCCCTCTCTGTCCTTCGCCCGGGCGCTGATCGCCGCCTGTGGCGAGCGCGGGCCCATCTTCACCTACAACGCCGGCTTCGAAGGCGCGCGTATCCGCGAACTGGCCGAGCGGTTCCCGCGGCTGGCCCGCCCGCTGCTCGCTATCGACGCGCGCCTGGTGGATCTCCTGCCCGTCGCCCGCGAGCACTACTACCACCCGTCCCAGGAGGGCAGCTGGAGTATCAAGGCGGTGCTGCCCGCGCTCTGTCCGGATCTGGACTACGGTGCACTCGAGGGCGTGCAGGACGGTGGCATGGCGATGGAAGCCTATCGGGAGGCCCTGTCCCCGGACACCTCCGCCGCCGAACGAGAAGTGATCCGGCGCCAGCTCCTGGAATACTGCCGACTCGACACCTACGCCCTGGTGCGCCTATGGCGCATCTTCTCCGGTAGCCCGATGGAGGTATGACCGACATGGCCCGACGCCCCGACGCCCTGGAAACATCGCGCCTGGCCCTGGAGCTCCTGCGTCGCATCCCGCGCGGGCGCAAGGTGACCGCGGTCGAGCTGCACAAGCAGCTACACGATGCCGGCATCCAGCGCGAACTGCGCACCATCCAGCGCCAGCTCGACATGCTCAGCCGCAACTTCGACATCGAGCGTGACGACCGCGAAAAGCCCTACGGCTACCGCTGGCTGGATCACGCAGCCGGGCTCGCCATCCCGAACCTCACGCCGCAGGAGTCCCTGCTTTTGCGGCTGGCCGAAGAGCACCTGCGCCACCTGCTGCCGGCGCGCCTGATGAAATCGATGGACGGCTTCTTCCGCCAGGCGCGCCGCGAGCTGTCCGGCGACGGCAGCGCGCGGCTGGAGCGCGAATGGCCCGGCAAGGTGCGCGTGGTGGCCACCACCCAGCCGCTGCTGCCCCCGCGCATCGCACCCGGCGTGTTCGATGCGGTAAGCGACGCACTCTACGGCAACCGCTGGCTGAAGCTCGACTACCGCAACGCCACCGGCCGGCGCACCCAGGCCGACGTGATGCCCCTGGGCCTGGTCCAACAGGGGCCGCGCCTGTATCTGGTGTGCCGCTACAAGGGCTTCGACAACGAGCGCAACCTCGCCCTGCACCGCATCCTTGGCGCCACGATTTCCACCCTCGGCTTCGAGCGCCCCGCCGGCTTCGACCTCAAGCGCTACGACGACGAAGGCCGATTCGCCTTCGGTGAAGGCGAGAAGGTGCGCCTGAGCTTCCGCATCGAGCGCGACGCCGGCTGGCACCTGCTGGAAACCCCGCTCTCCACCGACCAGACCGCCATCGAGCGCGACGACGACACCATCGACATCACCGCCACCGTCGTCGACAGCGCCATGCTGGAGTGGTGGCTGCGCGGGTTCGGGGACGCGGTTTCCCGGGTGCGCCGCGCGCCGGTGGGCCGTGGGTCGAAGAAGGGTTCGGCGTGATCGCGCATAGGCGGCCCGGTTTGCCACATCCGACATTCAGCCGCCTGTGATCCCGCCCGACGACTTCGCCGTATTGCCCTCGGATCGGGGCGTTCGCCTGCTGGCGCTGGCGAACGGGCAAGTCCGCCACGCCATCTCCACGGGGCTTTCCCAGTGCCTCAGGCACGCCTGGATGGATGAACACACCCTGGCCGTGCTGACTCATCCAGTGAGGACGCAGGCGCTGTGGAAGCGGGTGCGGATCCTCCGCTGCGATGGGGAACGCATCGCCACCGTGACGGATCTTGAAACCCCCGTTCCGGCCGCCGACCTGACCGGCTTTGCCGACCGCCTGGTGATCTGCGGCCAGACCGAGGCCGGCCCGAGGCTCTTTGAGCTGGAATCAACGACTTCGGGTCAATGGTTGCCCCTGTCGATACCGCGCCCGTTGCAGGGTTTCAGGAAAGGCATGGATGCCCTTGCCACCGATGGCCGCCGGCTTGTCGCCGTCGACAACACCATCCTGCCCAAGTGGATGGTGCGCTATCTCCCGACCAAAACCGGACGCATTCGATCCGCCGGAGCCGCACAGATGTTCGTTCACGGCACCTATGAACACGTGATCCGCGCGCATTCGGGCACGAGCCTGTTTCTGGTCTTTTCCACCACCGTGGGGCGCGCCGGAGCCTTCGGCCACCTGGCGCTGTACCGCTTTTCCGATCTGACCCATGCGGGCAGCCTCGATTTTCCCTCGGCACCCGTGGCCTGCGGCATGCAGGGCGATACCGCCTGGCTGCTACACCCCGACCACCCGGATCGGCTGCTCCGATTTTCCCCCGACACCATCGGCTCCCATCGGTGCAGCCTGGAACACCTGCTCAAGACAAACGACCACCTGCCGCTTCATTCGCCGTGCCGTACCCTGATCCGGTCACGGAACGGGCGCTTGTTCGCTGTGCCTCGCGAGGACGGCAAGTCCCTTATCTCTGTGGCAGATCATCAAGGATATCAACCTCATGACCCAACGTGAGCATAAAAGTGGCGTATGCCGAAGTTTGGCACGCGATCCAATCAAAACTCACCCTCGCAACCGGGGTCATGTCCTACGCCCTTTCGAAAATGTGAATATCCGCAGTCATTTGCAAGCCTCTTTGCAATCCGGCGTCAAGAGATCCTCTGCTGTCCGCGCAAGCGCTTTCAACAAGTGTCCAGATCACTGGACTTTGAAGCCCGCCACCCAAAAATCGACGCTCTCACCTTCTGTGTTGAATGTTGGGAATGAATACGTTTCCCATGAGGAGGCATCAATGTCCAGCCGCGCCGACAACCAGGCCAGATTCTCGTTGGTCTTCCCTGCCTTGTTTGCGGAAAACACCAGCATAAGCGCGCTTTCCGCGCCGCACGACCTGAGTTTTTTAAGGTCCTCGATCATCCCGGGGATTTCAGACTCGCCAGCTCCACTCATCCAGCGCTTCATCTCCACAGCAGCAAACCAGTTCGAATTACTGCCCGGGTACTTGAGTACCAGATCGTGCCTGTTCAACTCGGGAACTACCGCAAATGGGAATGACGACATCAGCGCTCTGGCAACGATGAATTGATAATATCTCTCATTATTGACCCGGAGCAATCCTCCGTTGCCGTCCGGGTACGCGGCCCGATTGGCCGATATCGAGCCGAGCAGGTACCGATCTTCCGCCTCAAGCGCGGGGCCCGCAATTTCGACGAGCTTTGATAGTTCTTTTTGCATGTCAGACTAACGAGACCTCGACGGGTCAATGGATGAATCTGCACGGGGAATAGCTAGCTCAGGATTGAACCGCCCCGAGTTTCCTGGAAGCGGCCGGATATCGATCAGGCCGCCGCATCCAGCTCCGGCACATTGTGCACGAAGTCGGTACGCGCCGAACGCGAGGCCTTCCAGCCGCTCGATTAGCCCCGCCACTCTCCGGCACGTTGGCGAAGAGTCGCCTTAGCTCGTGGTTCCTGCATGCTCACAGCGGGAATCACGCTTCAACAGCCCCAGCGTCTGGTCATCCAGCGACGTGGCCCGTGCCGCTACCGGCGCTATCCTGCTCGGGAGCGGCATTCGCGGCGCGGGGAGCAACACCTGTGGCCGGAATGAACTTCAAGAGGAGGCAATCATGACCGATGCAAGCTGGCGCGCCGATCCCCTGCACTGGGGTCACGGTCCGCGCGTGTTCGAGGTGTTCCTGGAGCCGACCTGCCCCTATTCCATCAAAGCCTTCGGCAAGCTCGATGCGCTGCTGGATCAGGCCGGAACCGAGCGCGTCACCGTCAAGATACGCCTGCAGTCACAGCCCTGGCACCTGTACTCGGGCGTGCTGGTGCGCTGCATCCTCGCCGCCTCCACCCTGCCCGAGGGGCGGGAGGCGGCTAAGAAGGTCATGTCCGCAATCGGCGCGCACTGCGAGGAGTACGAGTTCGAGCACCATGCCGGCGGGCCGAACATGGACGTCACGCCGAGCCAGCTCATCGCCCGGCTGGAGGAGCACAGCGGCGTGGCGCTGCGCGAGGCCTTTGCCATCCCCGATCTGGACCGCGAGATCAAGTGGCACTGCAGGTACGCGCGCCAGAACGGTATCCACGTCTCGCCGGCCTTCCTGATTGACGGCCTGATCCAGCCCGATTTCGGCAGCGCGGATCCGGTGGAAAAGTGGGTTGAGCGGCTTCTGGGTTGAAAGCAGTGTGGCGCACGCAGCGAAGGACTGAATGGGTTCGTCATGCCCGCGAAGGCGCACTGCTTTCCGGAATAATTTTCGGCGCACCCGCGAAGGCGGATGCCCGGCGGTTTTTTTGCCTCCAAGTACTTGAAGGCACTGGGTTCCCGCCTTCGCGGGAACGACGGTGGCGGGAAATGTGGCATTCGAGTCGTCTTCAC
>CAZTXX010000102.1:0-7934 GCA_964617405.1 uncultured Aquimonas sp.
ATTTAGGTTCCAGTGGGGCAACCCGTGAGAGTTCGAGTCTCTCCTTTCGCACCATTCGCACCATCTCGTCAGGATGGCCGGCTTGCGGATCGCGTGCGCCGACAGTGGCGCAAGGCGACGGTGCCGGGCATCATGGCGGGCCCGATTTCAGGCGCCGTGGCTCTCCCCGGGCGGCGGCGCGAAACCCTTGAGGAGTGACCATGCAAGTCTCCGTCGAAACCCTTGGCACGCTCGGCCGCAAGCTCACCGTCAGCGTTCCTTCCGATCAGCTCGAAACCACCATCCGCCAGCGCCTTGGGGAGCTTTCCCGCACCGTGCGCCTGAAAGGCTTCCGCCCCGGCAAGGTGCCGGGCAAGGTGATCGAACAACGCTATGGCGCGCAAGTCCGCAATGAGGCGGTGGGCGACCTGATCCAGCGCTCCTTCAACCAGGCGGTGCAGCAGGAAAAGCTGCGTCCGGCGGTACAGCCGCAGATCGAAACCACCGGCGTGCCCGAGAACGGGCAGTTCCAGTACGTCGCCACCTTCGAGGTGATGCCGGAAATCGGCACCATCGACGTTTCCGCGCTCAAGATCACGCGCCCGGTGGCCAATGTGGCCGACGCCGACATTGATCGCATGATCGATACCCTGCGCCAGCAGCGCCGCACCTGGAACGATGTCGCGCGCGCCGCGCAGAAGGATGACCTGGTGATGTTCGAATCGGTGGCCGTCACCGAGGATGGCCGCATCCCGGCCGAAGGCACGGACCGCTCCGGTACGGTGCTGGGTTCGGGTGGCATCCTGATCGAGCTCGAGAACCAGCTGGTTGGCCTGAGCGCCGGCGAAGAGAAGGACGTGGAAGTCACGTTCCCGGTCGATTACCGCAATCCCTCGCTGGCCGGCAAGGCCGCGAAGATCGCGGTGAAGGTGGTTCGCGTGTCGGAATCCCGGCTGCCGGAACTCGATGACGCCTTCTTCACCGCCTTCGGCATCGCCGGGGGCGGGGTCGAGCGCTTCCGCAGCGAAGTGCGCGCCAACCTCGAGCGCGAACTGAAGGGCGCCCTGATGGTGCGCCTGAAGAACGATGTGATCGCCAAGCTGCTGGCCGCCCACCCCGATCTGGAAGTGCCCGGCCGGATGGTCGAGGCCGAAGCCCGTGGTCTGGCCGCGCAAGCGGTGGAACAGGCCCGTGCCCAGGGCCGGCAGGTGGCCGAGGAAGTCGGTATCGAGCCTTTCATGGAGCAGGCCAGGCAGCGCGTCAGCGCGGCGGTGCTGCTGGGTGAGCTGGCGCGCCAGAACAACATCCGCCTCGACAACGCACGCCTGCAGGAAATGATGCAGCTGATCGCCTCCACCTACGAGGAGCCCGAGCAGGTCATTGAACTTTACCGCAAGGATCCCCAACTGCTGGATGGTCTGCGCAGCCGCGTGGTGGAAGACCAGGTGATCGACTGGATCGCCGACCACGCCGATGCCAGCACCAACGAGCTGAGTTTCGAAGAAGTGATGCAGCCTGGGGCCGCCGCCTGAACCGGCGCGCCCCTTTCGGGAGAACGGATCCAATGAACGTGCAGGGCCTGAATCTTGTGCCGATGGTGGTCGAACAGACCAGCCGCGGCGAACGTGCCTACGACATCTATTCGCGTCTCCTGAAGGAGCGGGTGATCTTCCTCGTCGGCCCGATCGACGACTACGTCGCCAATCTGGTGATCGCGCAGATGCTGTTCCTCGAGTCCGAGAACCCGGACAAGGACATCAACCTGTACATCAACAGTCCGGGCGGCGTGGTCACCGCGGGCCTGGCGATCTACGACACGATGCGTTTCCTCAAGCCCGACGTCAGCACGATGGTCGTCGGCCAAGCCGCCAGCATGGGTTCGTTCCTGCTGGCTGCCGGCACCAAGGGCAAGCGTTTCGCGCTACCCAACTCGCGCGTGATGATCCACCAGCCGCATGGTGGCGCGCAGGGCCAGGCCACCGACATCGAGATCCAGGCGCGTGAGATCCTTTACCTGCGCCGGCGCCTGAACGAGGAGTTCGCCGCCAATACCGGGCAGCCGCTCGAGCGCATCGAGCGCGACGTCGAGCGCGACCTGTTCTTCAACGCGCAGGACGCCAAGGCCTACGGTCTGATCGACGAGGTTCTGGAGCGGCGCCCCGAAGACTCGGTCAAGCCGGGCTGACGGTCGGCGCAGGCTTGCTTTTCCAGGTGCCCGTGGGCATCCATCCTCCAGCCGATCGCGGCGAATCCGGCCCGTGCGCACATTTTTTCCTGCGCACTGAGCTATCCTCGCCGCGTATCCGGTCATTTGCGGGACGAATCCAGGCATGAGTGAAGAACGGCAAGGCCGCAGCAGTGACGGTGGCAAGATCCTGTACTGCTCGTTCTGCGGCAAAAGCCAGCACGAGGTCCGCAAGCTCATTGCGGGGCCATCCGTGTTCATCTGCGATGAATGCGTCGAGCTGTGCAACGACATCATCCGAGAGGAACTGGAGGAAAAAACCTCCAGCACGCGCAGCCACCTGCCCAAGCCGCGCGAGATCATGGACGTGCTCGACCAGTACGTCATCGGTCAGGCGCGCGCCAAGAAGGCGCTGTCGGTGGCGGTGTACAACCACTACAAGCGCATCGAGAGCCGCCAGAAGAACGACGACGTCGAACTGGCCAAGTCCAACATCCTACTGGTTGGCCCCACTGGCTCCGGCAAGACCTTGTTGGCCGAGACCCTCGCGCGCCTGTTGAACGTGCCCTTCACCATCGCCGATGCCACCACGCTCACCGAGGCCGGCTATGTCGGCGAGGACGTGGAGAACATCATCCAGAAGCTCCTGCAAAAGTGCGACTACGATGTCGAGAAGGCGCAGCAGGGCATCGTCTACATCGACGAGATCGACAAGATTTCGCGCAAGAGCGAAAACCCCTCGATCACCCGTGACGTGTCCGGCGAAGGCGTGCAGCAGGCCCTGCTCAAGCTGATCGAAGGCACGGTCGCGAGCGTGCCGCCGCAGGGCGGGCGCAAGCATCCCCAGCAGGAGTTCCTGCAGGTCGACACCAAGAACGTGCTGTTCATCTGCGGCGGTGCGTTCGCCGGCCTGGAAAAGATCATCCAGCAGCGCACGCTCGACTCCAGCGGCATCGGTTTCGGTGCCGATGTGCGCAGCAAGACGCAGAAGGCCAGCGTGGGCAAGCTGCTTGCCCAAGTGGAGCCCGAGGACCTGATCCGGTTTGGCCTGATCCCCGAGTTCATCGGCCGCCTGCCGGTGGTGGCAACCCTGGAGGAACTGGACGAGGACGCGCTCATCAAGATCCTCACCGAACCGAAGAACGCCATCACCAAGCAGTTCAAAAAGCTGTTCGAGATGGAAGGCGTGGAACTGGAATTTCGCCCCGATGCCCTGCTTGCCGTGGCAAGCAAGGCCATGGAGCGCAAAACCGGCGCGCGCGGCCTGCGTACCATCCTCGAGTCGGTGCTGCTCGACACGATGTACGAGCTGCCCTCGCAGGAAAACGTCAGCAAGGTCGTGGTGGACGAATCGGTCATCAATCACCAGGCCGAGCCCTACCTCATCTACGAAAGCCCCGCCCCCGTGCAGAAGGCGGCATCGGCGGAGTGATCCGGGTTTGGGGCGAAAGAAAATCGCACACCATGCCGGGCGTTGACCTATACGCAGACTTCCCGGCATAATGCGCGGCCCGCAATTCGGGCGGTTAGCTCAGCGGTAGAGCACTGCCTTCACACGGCAGGGGTCACAAGTTCGAACCTTGTACCGCCCACCAATTGAAACAACGACTTAGGCTCGCTTCTGCGGGCCTTTTTCGTTTTCGGTTGCAATCGCCACGGCGTCAGCCCGAATTCCCTTTCGCGTGCTGGTGTCGGGAGAGCGGATAGGACGCACCTTGGCGTCGAAAGTGCGTTGCGCCTGCCACATGTCGAAGTCGGCCTGCAGCGCGTACCACATGCCGGGTGTGGTGTTCAGTGCCTTGGATAGCCGCAAGTCCATCTCTGCGCTGATGCCAGCTGCTCCGTTGAGCACGCGCGACAGTGCCACGCGGGTAACGCCCAGGCTGGCGGCAGCGTCAGTGACGGTGATTTCATCCAGCCATTCACGCAGGACTTCGCCGGGGTGGGGCGGGTTGCGCATGTTCATCGTCATTAGTCTCAGTGGTAATCCTGATAATCGACCAGTACGGCATCGCCGTTGTCGAAAGTGAAGGTCAGTCGCCAATTGCCATTCACGGTGATGGCCCAATGGTCTTTCAGCGATCCTTTCAGGGGTGCAGTCTCCAGCCAGGTGCGTTCATGTCCTCTGGTTTGCTCGCTCGGTTCAGCTGCAGCTGCAGCCGCAGCCGGCTTGCATGTTTGGCCTGTATGCCGCGGGTGCTCCCGGTCAGGAAGAACGTCTCGATGCCCTTGTGTCGGAATGATCGGATCATGATCGTGAGTGTATACAGTGGCTATACGATCGGCGATTCGTGGCGCCAACATCAACGGCGCATCGGGTGTGCCTGTAAGCGTGTCAAGCGCGGTGGTTCGCAGTGCTGCCCCTGCATCAATGTCGCGAGACTGAACTGGCGGTGACCCCGAATGTCGTCCGGTCGGGTCTGGGAGAGCCTTTAGGTATTTGCCGGCGCCGAAAAAAAAACGCGGTGGCATAATTGGTGGCCGTGTTCCCCCACTCTCTGGTTCACGATGACCACCCAACCGGATTTGCCTGCTCAGAGTACGAAAGCGTTGCTCGGAGCGGTTCTCGACGCCTTGCGCAGCGGAGCTTCGGCAACGCACTTCCAGCAGGCGGCCCCGTTCGCAGAAGCGTTTTACGCCCGCATGGAGCCGGAGGACTACGCGATCCGCGCGCCGGCCGCCTGGGCTGCGCTGGCAGGCGGATTCTTCGAGTTCGTGCGCCAGCGCCCGCCCGGTCGCGCGGCACTGCGCATCTTCAATCCGAATGTGGCCCAGCACGGCTGGGAGTCTCCGCATACGGTGATCCAGATCGCCAATGACGACATGCCCTTCCTGGTCGATTCGATCAGTATGGTGCTCGATGCAGCCAAGGTCGGAATCCACGTGCTCGGCCACCCGGTCCTGGCGGTGCAGCGCGATGCCGATGGCCTGTTGACTGGTGTGGGTGAGGGCGCTGCCGAGTCGATGATGCATATCGAGATCGACCGGCAGGATGGCCCCGCCGCGTTCGCGCGCCTGGAGCGTGACATCCTTGCCGCGCTGGAAGACGTGCGCGCTTGTGTGGCCGACTGGCGTGAGATGCGCGAACGTGCGCTGGAAAGCGCCGACCGGATTGCGCGCGCCACAACGGATTTGCCGCCGGAGCGGCAAGAGGAAGCCTCGCGCTTCTTGCGCTGGGCGGCGGAAGACAACTTCATCTTCCTGGGTTACCGCGAGTACGCGTTGGGCACCTCGCCCGACGATCCGGTGCTGCGGGCGCGGTCGGAAGGTGGGCTTGGTCTGTTGCGCAGCGACCAGCGTGCCGGTCGCCCGCGCTCGGTGCGTGGCGTGTTGCGCTCGCTCAATGCCGAGGGCAGCGACCCGGAAGCGCTGATTCTCACCAAGACCAATGCGCGCTCCACCGTGCATCGCGCCGGCTACATGGATTACGTCGGTGTCATGGAATTCGACGAAGCCGGCAACATCAGTGGTGAGCGCCGGTTCCTCGGCCTGTTCACCACCCGCGCCTACAGCGCGCGCCCGTGGGAAATCCCGCTGCTGCGTGAGCGGGTCGACTACGTGATGAGCCGCTCCGGCCTGGCCGATGACGGCCATAGCGGCAAGGCCCTGCGCCAGATCCTGGAAACGCTGCCGCGTGACGAACTGTTCCAGAGCAGTTCGCACGAGCTCTACCGCACCGCGATGAGCGTGCTGGCCCTGCAGGAGCGCATCCGTCCCAAATTGTTCCTGCGCCGCGACCGTTTTGGCCGTTTCTTCTCGGTACTGGCCTATGTGCCGCGTGACCGTTTCACCGCCGACGTTGCCGGGCGCATCGAAGCCATGCTGATGCGCTCGCTCAACGGCCAGCAAATCGACACTACCAGCCATGTCGGCTCCTCGCCGCTGGCTCAACTGCACATGATTGTGCGCCCCAAGGCGGGCGCCCCGGAGAACGTGAACGTGGATGAATTGAATCAGCAACTGGCCGGCATCGTACGCAACTGGCATGACGCCCTGCGCGAACAATTGGTGGCAGGCGAGGGCGAAGCCGCGGGGCTGCAACTGGCCTCGCGCCTGGGCCGCGCGTTGCCGGCCGGCTATGTCGAGGAAGTGACGCCCGAAGCCGCCGCCGCCGACGTGGTGCGCCTTGCGGCCTTGCAGTCCGACAGCGATATCGGCCTCAACCTTTACCTGCACCCGCAGGATGGGTCGGGCAGCCAGCTGCGTTTCAAGATCTATCGTGCCGGACGGGATATTTCGCTCTCCGAAGCCCTGCCGATGATGGAAAACCTCGGTTTGCGCATCCAGACCGAGCGCCCTTACACCCTGCACCTGGATGATCGCAACCTCTTCATCCAGGATTTCGAGATCGAAGCACACGCGCCGGTCGACGTGGATGCGGTGCGCGAGCGCTTCGAGGCCGCGTTCGAGAACATCTGGCGTGGCCGCGCGGAAAGCGACGGCTTCAATCGTCTGGTGCTGGCGGCGCGCCTGGATTGGCATCAGGTGGCGATGCTGCGCGGTTATGCCAAGTACCTGCTGCAGGTCGGCGTGCCGTTCTCGCAAAGCTACATGGAGGAAACCCTCGCCCGTTATCCGCTGCTGGCCAGGTTGCTGGTCGAGCTGTTCGAGGCGCGTTTCCACCCGGAAGAAGACGCCGCGCAGAAGAAGCAGGGGCAGGCGGAGTTCAGTGCCGAACTGGCCGCGCTCGCCGCGGGCGACGAGGCCGCGGCGCGTGCGCTGGAGCCGGTCGTGGCCGCGCGCATGGCCGACCGCGCCACCCAGATGGATGCCACCCGCCAAGCCCTGCTGACCTTGCTCGACAGCGTCGCCAGCATCGACGAGGACCGCATCCTGCGCAGCTTCGACTCGGCCATCATGGCCACCTTGCGCACCAGCTTCTACCAGGCCGGCAAGCCGCGCGCGGCCGAGGTGATCGCGTTCAAGATCGATCCTTGCGCCATGCCTGATTCGCCCAAGCCGCGTCCGTACCGCGAAATCTTCGTCTACGGCCCGCGCGTGGAAGGCACCCACCTGCGTTTCGGCCCGGTGGCCCGCGGTGGCCTGCGCTGGTCGGATCGCCGCGAAGACTTCCGCACCGAGGTGCTGGGTCTGGTGAAGGCGCAGATGGTCAAGAACACCGTCATCGTGCCGGTGGGCGCCAAGGGCGGCTTCTTCGTCAAGCGCCCGCCCACCGACCGCGAAGCGCTGCAGGCCGAAGGCATCGACTGCTACAAGCTCTTCATCGGCTCGATGCTCGATATCACAGACAACATCGTGGAAGGCAAGATCGTGCCGCCGCAGGACGTGGTGCGCCACGACGAGGACGACCCCTACCTGGTGGTGGCTGCCGACAAAGGCACCGCGCGCTTCTCCGACATCGCCAACGGCCTTGCGCTGGACGAGGGCTTCTGGCTGGGCGACGCTTTCGCCTCCGGCGGCTCGGTCGGCTACAGCCACAAGGGCATGGGCATCACCGCGCGCGGTGCATGGGAATCGGTCAAGCGCCACTTCCAAGCCTTGGGCCGCGACTGCCAGAACGAGGATTTCACCTGCGTGGGTATCGGCGACATGTCCGGTGACGTGTTCGGCAACGGCATGCTGCTGTCCAAGCACACCCGCCTGGTGGTGGCCTTCGACCACCGCGACATCTTCATCGATCCGAACCCCGATTCGGCTATTTCCTGGGCCGAGCGTGACCGCCTGTTCAACCTGCCGCGCTCGTCCTGGGCCGATTACAACCCCGAGCTGATCTCGGCCGGTGGCGGCGTGTTCTCGCGCAGCCTCAAGC
>CAZTXX010000103.1:0-7808 GCA_964617405.1 uncultured Aquimonas sp.
GAGGCGGCGGGCGGTGTCGTAGGCGTAGCTCTCGGTCACCCCGTCGGGCGTGGTCACCGCGTCGAGCAGGCCCGAGGCGGCGTAGGTGAAGCTCGTGCTCTGGATGCCGCTGTTGCGGAAGCTGCGCACCTGGCGAACCCGGCCGCGGGCGTCGTAGTCGTATTCCACCGCTTCGCCGTTCACGCCCACGATCCGACCCGGCTGGCCGCGGCCGTTGTGCTGGCTGTAGGTGATCGTGTGGGCGAGGCTGTTCTTCACTTCAACCAGATCGCCTTGCGCGCTGTAGGTGCGCACGATGGCGTCGCCGGTGCCCGGCAGCGGACCGTCTTCGGTGAGGGTTTTGACCAGACCGTTGGGGTGGAAGGTGTAGGCGTAGCCGGTGCTGCGGGTCTGGTTGGGCGTGCCGTGGGGCGAGAGGTTGCGGTGGGTGATGCTTTTCAGGCGGTGATCGGGATGATAGGCAAAGCTCTGCCGATGATCGCCCTGCACTTCCACCCAGTCCGGGCGGTTGTTGACCGTATCCCAGTCGTAGGTGGTGGTGCGGGCAACGGTCGTGCCTTCGGCTTCGACAGCGCTTAACAGGTGGCCTTGGTCGTCGTGGGTGAAGCGGGTGAGGTAGCCCCTGGCGTCGGTGATCGTTTCGGGGTAGCCGCGGGTGTCGTAGCCCTGTTCGGCCACGCTGGCGGCGCAGTGGGTGGAGGCCAGGCCCTCCACTTCGCCGATGCGGCCTTCTTCGATGGTGTAGACGGTTTCCTTGCCCAGCGCGTTGGTCTGGGTGACGTACTCCATCTCGATGGGCTGGCTGAGGATGGCGAAGGCAGCATTGGCGCGTTGTTCGCGCTGCGCCAGCTCGGCGGCATCCGCATTCGAACTCGGTGCCGGACGCGGCTCTTGGCACCAGTGCATGCCGCCCGGATCGCACTGCCCACCCGGCGGGGGTGGCAGCGGCGGCGGAGTGGCCGGCGGCGTCATCGTGCCCTGATACGCGAACGTATGGCGATCCACGGGCACGGCTACGGTGCCGTGCCGGCTGAGGGTGGCACGGCCAAGTCCGTCGAAATCGAAGGTGGAATAACGCACGCCGCCGTAGGAGACGCCCGTCAGCGCGCCGGGGAAGGTCGCCTTCTCGTAGTGATACTTGACCAAAGTGGCCGGTGATGCGGGGGAGCCTGCGGTCGCGGGCAGCGTGATCGAGGCCAGGCGATGCAGCCCGCCGCCGAAGGCATCCAGATCGTAGCCGTAGTCGAACGCGGCCCCGTCGGGATCGGTGACGCGGGTCAGGCGGTTGCCCGTCCAGGTGAACTGCACCGACCGGCCCGAGGTGTGGGTGACCGATTGCAGGTAGTTGTCACTGTAGGAAAACGTCCAGCCGATGCCCTGGCGGTTGCGAACCGTTTGCACGTAACCGAAACGATCATAGCGTTCGATGGTTTGCGCCTCGGTATGGTGCTCATACTCGGTTCCCACCTGGATGACGTAAGCCACTGGCCCGGCCTTGTCCTCCTCGAAACGGGCGGCTGCGGCGCGCCATGAATACTTGATGCGCCGCCCGTCCGGGCGCTGAAGCCAAAGCGTACTGGCGTCCTGGCGAACGAGCGAGTAGTCGAAGTTGCTGATCCAGTGCCGCCCGAACAGGCCCGAGTAGACCCAGTAATGGTTGTAGGTGCGGCGCAGGTACAGGCCCATTTCCCCGGCGCTGGAAAAATCCAGCGCCGACTCGATCTTGTTGCCCGTGGTGATCACCACCGGATTGCCGGCTCGCTCACCGCAGTCTTTCTCGGCCGCATCGCGTACCTCGGTCGCATTGCCGGCGTTGCCACGACCGCCGCCGCCTCCGCCGATCCCCGCGAAGTTTCCTTGGTCGCCTACGGACGTGCTGCGTCCGTCGTCCTCGAACCAGCAGGTTCGCGGCTCGCGCGTGGTCCCATGCTCCGTCCGGACCGTGGGCGCGACGCACACCAGTTGCGGTAGCGCCAGAACGGGTGTGGCAAGAGGCAAGGCCATCAGGAACCAGAGCGCCGCCGCGCACTGCGCACCGCGCGCCGCGCCGATGCGCTGGAAAAGACGGTGGAAATGATTGGATGCAGACACGCGCGTTACCCCCCTCGACTCGGAATGTCGGCAATCAGAATTTGTCGTTACCCGAAATGGCAGTGATCGTCAAGCAATGGATTGAAAGCATGCCCTTTTGATTAGCTGTCAGTACTAGAGCGGCATCGTCTAAAACAACTTCCCCTAGCCCGATCTGACGGAAGCAAAGACGCTGGATGGGACAGACGTTCGTCTGTCAAAAGCGGCTAGCCTTCACGGGACCTGATTAGCCCTGACTCTCAGCTCGTCATTCCTGCGAAGGCAGGAATCCAGTGTCTTTGCTTCCAGATGCCCCCACAACAAAAGCCAAGTCACCGGGTTTCCGCCAAAAGCATGCGGGAATGGCGAGCCAAAGCCACTCTTCGCCGAAGCATCGGCTGAGGATCAGGGCTAATCAGGTCACGGGAATGACAAGCAAGGGCACGCGGGCATGACGAGCAAGGGCAAAAGCTTCGCGCCGCCATCGAGGCCGCCGCGCAGGCCGTGCTCGACGCCCGCGCCCAGTTTCCCGATGCCACCCTCGCCGACCTCTACGACCCGCTGACCATGCCGCCGGCGCTGGTGAAAGCCCACGCCGCGCTCGACAAGGCCGTGGACGCCGCCTACCTCGCCGCCGAAAAAGCCGCCGGCCGCAAACCGCCCAGGCTCACCACCGACGCCGAACGCGTCGCCTTCCTGTTCGAGCGCTACCAGCAGCTCACTTCCCTGCTGCCCGAGCCTTCCGCCAAGCCCGCGCGCGCCCGCAAGCCCCCGCGCCCGCGTAGCGCGTGATCGGCTGCCAAAACGATTTTTCCACGCGACCTGCGCCACAATACGCGTTCTGTCGCGACCCGCTCCCGCCGCTCGATGCACTTCAATCCATTGCGTTCCTCCTTCGCCTGGCCGATTCCGCTGCTGCTCGCGCTGGTCGTGCTTTCGCTCCTGGCCGGGATCGGCATGCGCGAACCGATGCCGGCGGACGAGCCACGCTTCGTGCTGGTCGCGCAAACGATGGTGGAGACCGGGGATTGGCTGTTCCCGCGACGCGGCAGCGAGCTGTATGCCGAAAAACCGGCCACGTTCATGTGGATGCAGGCCGCCAGCCAGCAGCTGGTGGGCAACTGGCGGATCGCCTTCCTGCTGCCCTCGCTGCTGGCCGCGCTCGCCACGCTGTGGCTGAGCGGGGATCTGGCGCGGCGGCTGTGGGGACGCCGCGCCGTGCCGTACGCGGTGTTCGGCCTGTTCGTCTGCCTGCAGTTCGCCCTGCAGGCCAAGCGCGCGCAGATCGACATGGCGCTGGTCGGCCTGACCACGCTGTCGCTGTGGGCGCTGCTGCGCTACCTGCTGGAAAAACCGGATCCGCGGCTGCTGGCGCTGGGCGCATTCGCCGCCGGCCTGGGCACGGTGACCAAGGGTGTGGGTTTCCTGCCGCTTTTGGTGTTCCTGCCCTGGCTGTGGGTGCGGGCGAAGTCGGCGCACGCGCTGCCGCCCCATCGCGGCTGGCACGCGCTGGCGGGCGTGGCGGGCTTCCTGCTCGGTGCCGGCGTCTGGCTGGTTCCGATGCTGACGGCGGTGCTTGCGTCCGATGATCCGGCGCTGCACGCCTATGCCCGCGAAATGCTGCTGCGCCAGACTGCGACCCGCTATGCCAACGCCTGGCACCACGTCCAGCCGGCCTGGTACTACCTGCAGTCGATGCTGACCCTGTGGCTGCCGGGCATCCTGCTCGCGCCCTGGCTGCTGCCGGCCTGGTGGCGACGCCTGCGCCGGGTCGATCCGCGCTACGCGCTGCTGCTGGGCTGGGCGGCGCTGGTGCTGATTTTCTTCAGTTCCACGCCGGGCAAGCGCGAGGTGTACATCTTCCCGATCCTGCCGGCGCTGTGCATCGCCGCCGCGCCGCTGCTGCCGGCGCTGCTGCGCCGGCGCGGGGTGCGGGCGGTGCTGTGGGGATGGATCGGCACGCTCGCCCTGGCCGGACTGGCGCTGGGCGCGTGGCTGCTGCTGGCGACTCCCGAGCGCCTGCGCCCGCTGGTCGAGGGGCGCGGCATGGATGCGGCCGTCGCGGTGGCGATGGGACGCTGGCTGCTGGCCTTCGGGCTGGCCGCGCTGGCCGCGATCGCGCTGGCGCTGTGGCGGCGACGCGGGCAGCCGGCCACGGCGGTGATCGTGATTACCGCGCTGCTGTGGATCGTTTACGGCGTCGGCCTGATACCGGCGATCAGCCCGGAGAGTTCGGCGCAGGCGCTGATGCAGCGGGTCGGCGAGCGCATCGGTCCGGAGGCCGAACTGGCGATGCTGGGCTGGCGCGAGCAGCACAGGCTGCAGGCCGACCGCCCGGTCGTGGATTTCGGCTTCAAGCGGCCCTGGGACGAACAGTGGCCGCTGGCGCGCGACTGGCTGCAGGCCGATCCGTCCAGGCGCTGGCTGTTCCTTCGCCTGGAGGCGATCGGCCCGTGCATGGATGCAACCCAGGTCATCGACATCGGCGCATCCAACCGCCGCGCCTGGGCGTTGCTGCCGGGCCACGCCTGGATCGCGGGCTGCGACATGCCGGCGGGCTGGGCGGCGGAGATCGAGCACGAATGAGCAGCGGCAGCGCATGAACAGGCTTCTGGACGGCATGGCCGGCGGCATCGGACCGCGCACCGCGCACGAGCCGCGGCATCGCGGCAACCCTCGACACTTCACGGGAACCACCGCATGAAACGCATCACCGTCGCCGGCGCAGGCTATGTCGGTCTTTCCAACGCGGTGATGCTGGCGCGACAGCATGCGGTGACGATCCTGGACATCGATGCGGCCAGGATCGAGGCGATCAGGCAGCGCACCTCGCCCATTTCCGACCCGGACATCGAGCGCCAGCTGCGCGACGAAAGCCTGCACCTTGCCACCAGCGCCGATCCCGGACAGGCGCTGGCCGGTGCCGACTTCGTCTTCATCGCCACGCCCACCAACTACGATCCGCACAGCAACCAGTTCGACACCGAGTCGGTCCAATCCGTCGTGCGCGCGGCGATGACGCTGTGTCCCGAGGCCCTGATCGTGATCAAGTCCACCGTCCCGGTCGGCTTCACCGAGGCGCTCAAGACCGAGCTGAAGTTCGCCAACCTCGTGTTTTCACCCGAGTTCCTGCGCGAAGGTTCGGCCCTGCACGACAGCCTGCACCCCTCGCGCATCGTGGTGGGCGAACGGTCGCCGCGCGGGCGCGAACTGGCCGATCTGCTGCTGGCCGCCAGCCTGCGCCCGGATGCGCCGGTGCTGTTGACCGGCAACACCGAGGCCGAGGCGATCAAGCTGTTCGCCAACACCTATCTGGCCATGCGCGTGGCCTTCTTCAACGAACTGGACACCTACGCGGCGGTGAACAAGCTGGATGCCCGCCAGATCATCGAAGGCGTCTGTCTCGACCCGCGCATCGGCGACCATTACAACAACCCGTCCTTCGGCTACGGCGGCTACTGCCTGCCCAAGGACACCCGCCAGCTGCTGGCCAACTACGACCGCGTGCCGCAAACCCTGATCCGCGCCATCGTCGATGCCAACACCACGCGCAAGGACTTCATCGCCGACGACATCCTGCGGCTGAACCCGCGCGTGGTCGGCATCCATCGGCTGGTGATGAAGTCCGGCAGCGACAACTTCCGCTCCAGCAGCGTGCAGGGCGTGATGAAGCGGCTCAAGGCCAAGGGCGTGGAGGTGATCGTGTACGAACCCCTGCTGCACGCCAGTACCTTCTTCAACTCCGAAGTGATCGACGATCTGGATGCGTTCAAGCGCCTTGCCGACGTGATCGTCACCAATCGCCAGACCGCGGATCTCGCCGATGTGGCGGGAAAAATCTACAGCCGCGACCTGTTCGGCGCCGATCGCTGAAATGTCGTCCACGCTTCCGCTTTGCGCCCCTGCCTTCAGAGACACGCCATGACCTCACTGTCCATCGTCATTCCCGTATTCAACGAGCGCGACAACATCGCGCCGCTGGTGCACGAGGTGGTCCGGCACCTGCGCGGCCGCGTCCAGTTCGAGATCGTCTGCGTGGACGACCGCTCCGACGACGACACCCGCGAGGTGCTCGCGGCGCTGCGCGCCGAGGTACCGGAGCTGCGCGCCTTTGCCCACGCCGCGCGCTGCGGCCAGAGCGCCGCGATCCGCAGCGGCGTCAGGCACGCGCTGGCCCCCTGGATTGCCACGCTCGATGGCGACGGGCAGAACGATCCGGCCGACATCCCGAAGCTGCTGGACGCGCGCGACGCGGCCGAGGCCGAGGTCAAGCTGTTCGCCGGCTGGCGCGTGTCGCGGCAGGATTCGGGCAGCAAGCGCTGGGCCTCGCGCTGGGCCAACCGCATACGCCAGTGGCTGCTGCGCGACAACACCCCGGACACCGGCTGCGGCATCAAGCTGTTCGAGCGCGCCGCCTTCCTCGACCTGCCCTACTTCGACCACATGCACCGCTACCTGCCGGCGCTGATGCAGCGCGCCGGCTGGAAAACCGTCAGCGTGCCGGTGTCGCACCGCGCGCGCGGCGCGGGCCAGTCCAAATACACCAACGTCGGTCGCGCCCTGGTGGGCGTGCGCGACCTGCTCGGCGTGGCCTGGCTGATCCAGCGCAGCCACGTCGTCGGCACCGACGAAATTCCCGCGCCACGGACGGTGGAGCAAGGGCGATGAATGAGGAAATCCTGTGGCTGGGCTGGACCGGGCTGCACATGACCCCGTGGAAGCTGATCGGCCTGGGCGGCGCGATGATGTTCGGCCTGCGCTGGCTGGTGCAGGTGGTCGCCTCGCACCGCGCGAAACGCCCGGTGATTCCTCGCCTGTTCTGGTACATGAGCCTGGCCGGCAGCCTGATGGCGCTGAGCTATTTCCTGTTTTCCGCCAAGCAGGATGCCGTGGGCGTGCTGCAGAACCTGCTGCCCGCCTTCACCGCCGCCTACAGCCTGATGCTCGACATCCGCAGCGGCGGCAAGCCGCCTGCGGCAAAGTCCGGCTGAGCCACTGCGCCCGCGGTGCCACGGCGCGCACGGGCTGCGGGCGCGGCGGTTTGCTTCGCCCTCAGGAATCCGTCGCGCGAAGCGGGTGCCGCACCTGGCCTTCGCCTTCGACCACGAAGCGTTCGATGGTGAGCGACTCGGCACCCATCGGGCCGTAGGCGTGCAGGCGCGTGGTGGAGATGCCGATTTCCGCGCCCAGGCCCAGTTCGCCGCCGTCGGAGAAGCGCGAGGAGGCGTTCACCATCACCACGGCCGAGCGCAGCGCCGCGGTGAAGCGCCGCGCGGCGGCTTCGTCGCGGGTGGCGATGACCTCGGTGTGGTCCGAGCCGAAGCGGCGGATGTGGGCGATGGCCTGTTCGAGATCGTCCACCACGCGCACCGCGAGCACGAGGTCGAGGAACTCGGCGGCGTAGTCGTCCTCGCTGGCCTCGGCCATGTCCGGCACGCGCGCACGCGACGCCGCGTCGCCGCGCAGTTCGACCCCGCGCGCGCGCAGCGCGGCGGCGGCGCGCGGCAGGAAGGCGTCGGCGACGTCGCGGTGCACCAGCAGGGTTTCCAGCGCGTTGCAGACGCCGGGACGGCTGGTCTTGCCGTCGATCAAAAGGTCCAGCGCGAGATCGAGGTCCGCTTCGGCGTCCACGTAGAGATGGCACACGCCCTTGTAGTGCTTGATCACCGGCACCCGGGCGTGTTCGGCGACGAAGCGGATCAGCCCCTCGCCGCCGCGCGGGATGGCCAGATCCACGA
>CAZTXX010000104.1:0-5675 GCA_964617405.1 uncultured Aquimonas sp.
TCGGTGTAGGGGTTGCCGGCCATGACCACGCAGAACTTCTTGCCGCGCAGATCGTGGGTTTTGGTGCGACCACGCCAGACGCCCTCGATGCGGCGGGTGGCATCGCACAGGGAAATGAACTTCTGCAGGAACTCGGGATGGGTGTGCTGGATGTCATCGACATAGAGCATCACGTTGTTGCCCATCTCCAGCGCAAGGTTGAGCTTTTCCAGTTCCTGGCGGGCGGTGGCGTCGGGGGCCTGTTCCGGATCGAGCGAATGCACGCCATGGCCGAGCGCCGGGCCGTTGATCTTCATGAAGATCAGGCCCAGGCGGTTGGCGACGTATTCCAGCAAGGTGGTCTTGCCGTAGCCGGGCGGGGAAATCAGCATCAAGAGGCCCATCAGGTCGGAGCGTTTGTCCTCCCCGACCGTGCCCATCTGCTTGGCGAGGTTGTCGCCGATCAGGGGCAGGTAGACATCGTTGATGAGCTTGTTGCGCACGAAGGACGTCAGCGGCCGGGCGGAGAATTCCTCCAGGCGCAGGGCTTCGCGCTCGCGCGCGATGGCCTGCTGGCGCAGCTGCTGGAACTGGTGAAAACCCGCCACCCAATCGCGCTGATGGTGTTGCAAGCGGGCGAAGAACTCGAACAGCGGCAACGACAACCGGCCTTCGACGATGCGTGGGTGTTCACTCAACAGGCCTTTGACGCTGAGCACAAGGTCAGCCTGGCTGATGCGGTGGGGCAGGGAATCGCCCAGCCGCAGCAGAACCGCCGCCTCGGGGATATGGGCGGCCAGACTGGACACGTCCCGCAGCGGATCATCTGCTGCCCGTTGGCCGGCGTGCGCCACCAGAGCCGCCAGCCATTGGCAGACCAGGGAGTGACTGGCAGCGGGCATATCGTCCAAAGCGGCGCTGGCATCACGGAAGCTGGCGCGCAGATCGCCATCGAGCTGGGATTCCAGGGCTGCAACCAGACGTTGCGCGGCCTGACTGAAAACAAATTGCGGGTGGGCAGTGGTCAGTTCCTCGACCAGATACGCGGCGGCCGTCTGCGTCAGTTCGGGTGCAAAAGGCAGCGCGTCCAGTTCGATCCGTTCGCCTAGAACCTCCGCGATCTCGTGTTGCAGGGCGGTCAGGGCTTCGGTCTGGCCAAAGCGCGCGCGCAAGCGGGCGGCGCTATGGGCCTGGGCCAGCCAGCGCCGGGCCAGTGGCGTGTCCTGCATCGGCTGCCAGCACAACAGCGCCAGCGCGCGTACCTCGGGTGCGTGCAGCAACACCCCGGCGTGTTCGCGCAAGGGCACCAGCGCCTGCAGGATCAGCACGGCATCGTGGTCGTGGATGCCCTTTTCGTAGCCATCGCGATAGTGCTCGGTGGCGATGGTGCGAACCTGCCGGGTCAACGCTTCGGGTTCCAGCACCCGTTGTGCCAGGCGCTCGCGGCTCAGCCCGTCGATATTGTTTTCGGCGGCCTCCAGCACTTGCCCGGCAAGGTATTCGGCACGGCTCAACTCCGGCGATTCGGATGCCAGCGCGGCCTGCCAGAAACGCCGCAATGGTTCCAGGGCCGGATCCTGCAGCGGGGCAAAATAATCGGTGCCAACCAGGTGCAGGGCCAGGCCGTCACCCCGCGTCAGCACGGTCAGATCCAGCGCCTGGGTATTGACTGAAAACCGGTGCCGGCCCAGCTTGATGGTGGCACCCGCGTCCTCGAACAGGTCGGCGCGGTCGCGCTGCACCCGCACCGACTGGTCGCGAATGGCCTTGAGCCGGGCCTCGACATCATCGGCCTTGACGGCATCCTTGAGCCCGCGCAAGCGCGTGACCAG
Organism: uncultured Aquimonas sp.; assembly: GCA_964617405.1. Taxonomy (GTDB): domain Bacteria; phylum Pseudomonadota; class Gammaproteobacteria; order Xanthomonadales; family Xanthomonadaceae; genus Denitratimonas. The sequence goes on from CAZTXX010000104.1 coordinate 1,812, forward strand.
TTCGCGCAGCTTGATGATCAGCGGATCGCCGGCAAAAAACGCGTGCAGCTGTTCGGGCTGATCGAAACGTTCGGCCCGGCGCGCCAGTGAATCCAGAATGCGGCCGGCGGCATCGTGCACGGCCTGGGCACTGCGGTGGCGGGCATCGAGCAGGGTCTGCTTGTGGGCGGCGAAGGTATCGGCCAGTTCCTCGCGCTTTTGCACGATGGCATCGAGAAACTCGGCCTGTTCGCCAAAGCGGCTTTCCAGTTCTTCGAGCTGGATCGACAAGCGCGCCAGGTGCTCATCGCACTGTTCGGGCGTGCTGGCCGCGCTCAGGGCACTGGCGATGGCCTGCGAGAACAGGGCGAACTGGGCCCCGAACTGGGCGATGTTTTCCGTGGCCCCGAGTTGCTTGCGCCGCTGCGTGGCGCGGGCGCGGGCCTGGTTGAGGCGGGCATAGAGTTCGGCGATGGCCTCGATCACGCGGGTGCGCAGGTTGGCATCGTCCAGGGTGAGGCTGGCCATCAACTCCGAGAGCAGATCCAGTTCGGTGGCCAGCGCGCTGAGACCGTCCTCGGGTTCGCGCAAGGCCAGCACCGTGTCAGCCGTCTGGGCCTGGGCATCGAGCTGGCCCAGTCGCGTCTCCAATGGTGCCAGTGAAGCCGGATCGGCAAGGTAAGCGCCGGTGGCTTCGCCGATGCGCTCGTTGGCGGCGACCAGTTCGGCTTCCATCGCATCGATGGCCGCAACATCGATATAGCGGCGCTCGCGGATGGTGAGCAGGTGGCCGCGCTGGGCACTGATGCCCTGCAGGGCCTGGGTGTAGTCGGAGACCTGTTCGAAGCGATCCGGATCGAGCCTCGCCAGCAAGGCTTTCTGGCGGGTCCGGGCATCGCGCATGGCGGCATCGGATTGCGCGCGGATGGCCTGGACCTTCTCGAACTCGTCCAGAACCGCCTCGCCGGTGGTGGCGATGGCGTGCAGCAGCGGCTGGATCTCGCCGGCCTGGGCATCGACGATCCAGTGATGGGCTTCGGGCAGGCGGCGCACGCCTTCCACCAGCAGGGTGTAGCGCTGCACCGAGACCGTGTCGTCGTCGATTTCCTGGGCCAGCGAGAGCAGTTCGGAAATGCCGCGCACCAGTTCGGCATTGCCGATGCGGCCGAGAAAACCATTGGAGGCCGGCTGGCGGTCGGCGTATTCGTCAAAGCAGAACGGCGTTTGCCAGATCTGCATCGGATGCACGCGGGTGGGCTCGTCACCCTCGGCGCTGAAGATCACCATGCGCCCGTCTTCCAGGCGGGCATAGCCGTGGCACAGGATCGGCGGCTGCAGCTTGCGCTCGATCAGGTTGTACATGAACAAGGCGTAGCGTCCGGATTCCGGCTCGTGAAACACGTAGAGCACGTCCTCGCCATTGGGCGAGCGGATGCTGCGGCGAAAGCCCATGCCCTGCATCGGCACATCGAATCGGTGGTATTGCCCGCCCTGCAGCAGGAAGCCCCCGGGGAAGATGATGCCGTGGTCCTCGGGCAGTTGCAGGCAGGCCTGGCCGATGGCGTCAATGCGCCGCACTTGATGGGTGAGGCTGTTGTAGACCAGGTAGCGCACCTCCTCTTCGCGATAGGGCAGGATGCGCAGCAGGATCAGGCCGCCCACGCGGGCATATTCGATGCGGGCGTCGTCGAGCGATTGCGTCTGATCGATGACCGGCTCGCTGTAGATGCCCTCGCCGATTTCGGTGTTGTTCTCGATCTTGACGGTCAGATCGCCACCGATGGTCTCCACAAACACCGTATCGAGGATATTGAGGTGCGGATGGCGACCATGCACCACCATTTCACGGGTGGTCGGTTGCCATTCGAAATCCTGCGGTGAGGGCTGGATGACATCGCGCTCGCCACGATTGTCGATGTACTGGATCTGCGTGCCATCCGGCGACAGGCTCCAGCGGAACACGCGCAAGTCGTTGCTGCGCTCGCCGATCTGGAAACTCGCCAGCAGCTTGCCATCGCGCACCACCAGCTGCAGCAGGCGGGTGTTCTTGTAATAGGCGTAAAGCTCGCGGAAGTCCTGGGCAAAGCGGGCATCGGCCAGGAAAGTGCCAGCGGCATCGACCGGGGTGACGTCGTAACCGTCATCGGTCTGCACCAGCCGATACAGCGAGAACACGTCCTCGACCCGGGTTTCCTTTTTCAGCCCGATAAAGACGTTGTAGCCAAACAGCAGATACGCGCCGACCTGGACGATATCGCGGGCTTCGCAATTGTGCTCGGTGCGCACCCGCAACCGCCCCACCACCTCCAGCGCACTGGCACCGAACTGTTCCAGCCGCCGCGCATTGAGCACCTCGGCCTGTTCGCGCAACTGTCGCCCCTGTCCGGACAACCGCGCCCGCAGCACCTCATAGGCACCGCCTTCGGCTACGGCCTGGTCGAGGGTGGAATCGGTGGAATCAGTCATGAAGTCTTGCCGTGTAATGCGGAATTGATAAGGGAAAAGGGAACCCAAGACTTACTCTGGCTGATCCGGCGTTTTCGTCTCCGTTCCGAGTTTTCGGTTACCCATGAAGCGTTCGATCAATTCGCCGACCAGCGGGCTTTTGCCGACCACGCCTTCGATGGCCTTGCCGACTGACAGGGACTTGGCGAAGGAATCGAAGAACTGGCCTTCGCCGCCGACGATGTCGATATTGGCCTTGGACAGGGCCGTGGCCAGGACTTCGGCTTGTTCGCGGGCGATGTCCTTGCCGGCGGCGATCTGGGCCAGGGCCTGTTCCAGGCTCTTTTCCAGCTGGATGCGGAATTCCTCGTGGGCGCGGGCGGTGTCGTTGAGCGAGCCGATGGCGGCAAAGCGCTCGGTCAGGCCTTCGGCCTCCTGTTCCAGCTTCTGCTTGATGACCTCGGCTTCAGCCAGGCCGACATCGCGGGTGGCCTTGGCCTTGGCCGCGCCGAGCTGTTCTTCGCCACGGGCCTGGGCGGTGAGCTTTTCTTCCAGAATCTTGGCATCGGCCAAACCCTTGTCCTGGGTGCCGCGGGCTTCGGCGGTGAGCTTTTCGGCGATCACGCGGGCTTCGGCCAGGCCTTCCTTTTCCATGGCGGCGGCAGTGATCTCGCGCACGCGGGCATCGGCCAGGCCGGGGGCGGCGCGTTCGGCTTCCACGCCTTCGGCGAGCTTCTTCTTGGCTTCGGCCTGCTTGGCCGCGGCTTCCAGTTCGGCCTGGGCCAGCACCGTGATTTCCACCGAGCGGTGCTTGGAGCTGGTTTCGGCAGCTTCGGCTTCCTTGACCTGTTTGACCAGGGATTCCTGGGCCGCAGCTTCGGCCTCCAGAATGCGAACCTGACGCAAACGGTCGGCCTCGGAAACCTCGCGCACTTCCTTGATGCGCTCTTCCTCCTGGGCCACGGTCTTTTCCACCGCCACACGCTCGCGGATCACGTTGGCGATTTCCTTGCGCTGTTCCTCCAGCGCCTTTTCCTTTTCGATGCGTTGCAGTTCGACATCACGCTCGCGCGCCACGACTTCCAGTTGCTTGGCCCGGGCGACTTTTTCCACCTCGATGACAACGGCGCGCTGACGGTTCTGCTCGGCCACTTCCACTTCGCGCAGGCGATTCTGTTCGCGGATATCGAGCTGTTCCTGGGTCGCGATGCGGGCCTGTTCGGCCTTGAGGCGTTCTTCTTCCTGAACCTTCAAGGTTTCCGCCTGTTCGCGGGCGCGGATGGTTTCGATCTCGCGCTGCTGGCGGGCTTCGGCATCGGCCTGCTGGCGTTCCAGCGCCAACAGGGCTTCCTTGGTTTCGACGTTCTTCTTGGTGATCGCCAGTTCTTCGTTGCGCTCCAGTTCGTTGGTGATGATGTTCTGGGCCGCGGTCAGTTCGGT
>CAZTXX010000104.1:5775-7631 GCA_964617405.1 uncultured Aquimonas sp.
GCAGCCTTGTCCGAGGCCCGATCCACGCCGATGGCCTTGGCCACCTTGAGCACGTCCTGCTGGGTTTCATTGACGCGCAGGTAGAAGGCCACGGTGATGTCGGCGCGCATGTTGTCCTTGCAGATCAGGCCATCCTTGCCACGCCGGTCCACCACCAGGGTGATCAGGGAGATGCGCATGAACTCCTTCTTGTAGATCACCGGATACACCAGGGCGCCGGTGAAGTGCACCTTGGGCGTGGCCGACAGGTCGTTGACGATCAGCGCCGTACCCTGCGGGACCTTGATGTAGAAGGCCTTGAAGAGCGCAAACAGACCGAGAATGACGAGGAGTGCGACACCTGCGATGGTGGCAATCAGCATCAGGGACTGGGGGATTTCCATGGATAGCTCCTGGCGTGGCAGGCCTGGTGTGGCCGGTGAAGTGAAAGAGGTTCAGGCCGCGATGACGCGGTAGGCGTTGAGTTCAGGCAGGTAGTCCACCAGCACGACGCGGTCACCGCGCTGGAACCCCAGTCCGGGATCGGCGCGGATCTTGAGGATCAGACCGGCACCGCCATCGTCGAGATCGGCTTCGCCGTGTTCGAGGCTGACCTGCGGGCTGCGCACCACTGCCTCGCGCCCCAGGAATGCGCTTGCATCCGGCCCCGGCTGGCTGCGAAACAGCGGCTTGAAGGGTTGCAGCAGGAGCCCGGCGATCGGCAGGGCGATGAGCGGCATCAGGACAATCACGGCGATGCCGCCCCCCAGATGCAGCAGACTGGAATCGATGGCGCGCAACCACAGGGCGTCGGTCAGATAGCTCAGCAACCAACCGACCAGGCTGACCGCGGTGAAGATCAGCGCCAGCGGCAGGCCGTCGAGACCGAATTTCAGCAGCACCGCGGCAAATCCCCCCAAGTCGCCGTCACCGCCCGCATCTCCGGCCTCGATGCCGTCGGCGCCGATGCCGTCACCGGCATCCAGCACGTTCAGCTCGAACAGGCCCAGCAAGGTCAGCAGCCAGTAGCCGCTGGCGACCAGCAGGGCCACGGTGAAGACGACCGTGGGGAAGGAGGAGAGGATGTCGAGAAAGGTGTGCATGGAGCGATCCGCGCGTGATGCCATTCACGACGACGCTGGTCGCCATGTGTGACGGCACACGTTAGCGGATTTTTTTCCCCCGTCGAGCCTCGGATATGCGAAGGCGCGACGTGCGGCTGGTGCATCGAAGAACCCGGCGGCCTGGCCGGGTTCTTCGCGGGTGCCGTGCCTCATTCCACCCTGAAGCTGCCCACCTCGATGCGCTCCTTGGTGCTTTCCAGCCGTCGCGTGGTGGATTGACGTGCCGGCGCGCGGCTGCCGAAACCGGTTTCGAAATCCAGCTGCAAGCTCACCGGGCCGGTGAGCGACTGGCGGCGGTCGCCGTAGTAGTGGGTTTGCACCCGATAGGTACCCGGCAATGGGCGGGCGATGGTGAAGACTTCCGGGCCGTAGCCGCCGGTGAAGTCGCGGCTGAGGTGACCACCGCTCCTGCTGCGCGGCTGGGAGTAATAGATCTGTTCGCCGGCAGGGTCGATCACCCACAGGTCGATGTCGGTGTTGTCGGCATCCCAGCCCAGCACCACGCGCAGGCCGACATTCACCGGCGCCAGCAGTTCGGGCGGGATGCCCAGGGCTGAGATCTCGGTATCGGGGTGCGCGGCGAGCAGGGCGGTGAGCTCGTGCAGCGCGATCAGGTCGATCTCGGGAAAGCGCGGCGACCAGGTGCCGGCGGCGACTTTCCAAAGCAGTGCAGCGGCACGCGCAGTGTCGGGCTTGGCCATGCGCGACAAGGCCAGCGCCAGATCGCGGTGGCTCTGCGGCTCCTCCGGACGC
>CAZTXX010000105.1:0-7606 GCA_964617405.1 uncultured Aquimonas sp.
TCGGTCTGGCGGTCGAGGATGTCCTCCATCTCCAGTGCACGTGACAGCTCGGCGATGCGTTGGCCGATGGCGGCCTCGGTCATGCCGTGCAGGCGACCGAAATAGGCGATGTTCTCGCGCGCGGTCAGGCGCTTGTAAATGCCACGCGCATCGGGCAGCACGCCGAGCCGGCGGCGTACCGCATCGGGTCGCCGGGCGGCGTCGATGCCGTCCACCTGCACGCTGCCGCGATCCGGCGTCATCAGGGTGTAGAGCATCCGCAAGGTGGTGGTCTTGCCGGCACCGTTGGGCCCGAGCAAGCCGGTGATTTCGCCGTCGTGTGCGGAAAACCCCACACCGGATACGGCCTGCACCGTGCCGGTGCGGGTCTTGAAGGCCTTGGACAGCCCATTGGCTTCGATCATGGTCAGGGCTCCCAGCCGTAGTGGCCGCTGAAAGGCGGCGGTGCGCGCAGGCGGTCGAGGCAGGCGGCATCGGGTTCGGCGGGGTCCGCGGTTTCGATGAAGCGCGCCAGCAGCTTGGGCGCGCAACCCACGCCCAGCACGTTGTGGCCCTGGCCGTTCAATACCAGATGCCGCGCGTTGGAAAGCGATGCCGCCACCGTGTCGCCGTAGCGCGGCGGGGTCACCGGATCGTACTGTCCGGAAAGCAGCAGCACCGGGGTGGTACCGCGTGCCGGCTCGCGGAAATCGGCGGGGCGTTGGCCGCGTGGCCACACCGCGCATTGCGCCCGGATGAAGGCCACGAAGTCCTCACCCATCACGGTGCCGGCATCGGCCGGATCGCTCACCAGTTCGTCGGCATCCTCGCTGCAGGTCACCGACAGCCCCATGCCCTGGGCCATGGATTCGTCCAGCGAGGAAAGCAGCATGCGGGCCTGTGCCATCGCGGCATCGGCCTCGCCGCGCGACAGCTCGTCGATCAGCAGGGGCAAGGTGGCCGCGATCAGCGGCTGGTAGGCGTACATGCGCAGCAGCGCGGCCAGCATCGGATAGCCGAACTCACCGGATTTGACCTCGCCGGTGAGCGCGTCGCGATAGCGCACCGTGACCGGGGTTTCGCGCAAGGTCTCGGCCAGTGTTGCCAACTGTGCACGTGGATCACCGAAGGCGGCACTGCAGGCCGGCAGTTCGCGGCAGCGCTGGAACTGGGTGTCGAGCGCGGTTTCAAGGTTGCGCGCGTGTTCCTGCCCCAGCACCAGGTCGTTCGGCACCACGCCATCCAGCACCACCGTGCGCACCGCGTCCGGATGCGCCTTGAGGTATTGCTGCGCCACCCTCGTGCCGTAGGAAATCCCGACCAGGTTGATCTGCTCCGCACCGATCGCGCGGCGCACCTCATCGAGGTCGGCCACCGCGTCGGTGGTGGTGTAGTGGCGAACGTCCGCGGTCTTCGAGAGTGTCTCCAGGCAGGCGCGGGTCTGGTTCGCCGCCTCTTCCGGCGAAGGATCGAAGGCCTCGGATTCATCCGGATCGCTCTGGCACGCCAGGGGATTCGATTCGCCGGTACCACGCTGGTCGAGCAGGATCACGTTGCGATGCTTGAGCACATCGTCGAACGCGCCCGCCGCCTCGGGGTAGCTCTCGCGTGCCGACTGTCCCGGCCCACCGGCCAGGAGGAAGACCGGATCGGCTTCGGCATCACCCGCATCGGGCGACACCCATGCGATGGCGAGCGAAATCCTGCGCCCGCCGGGGGCCGCGCGGTTTTCCGGCACCTCGAGATGGCCGCATTGCGCATTGACCGGCGCATTGCCGCCGCGCGAGGCCAGCGTGCAGGGAGAAAAGTCGATCGCACCCAGCGTCGCCGCCGGTGCGGGCACCGGCAGGAGGCTCAGGCCGAGCAACCAGACTAGTTGTTTCATGAAAATCCTCATGTACCCGTTGACCCTGCCCGGACGTGGGCAGCGGCACGCGTGTGACGGTGGGCGGGATACAATAACCGCCGTTGTCCCTGATCAGAAGCGAGAAGCCGAATGCTCCAGTCCTGTTTGCGTTGGATGCTCGTCGCTCCGTTCACGCTCGTTGCGCTCACGGCCTGTGGCGGCGAGGAACAAGGCCAGCCGGTTGTCGACGCCCCGGTACTTGCACCCACCGCCGACGATGCCGCCAAGGCAGTCGCGGAGTCCCGCAGCCGCGAGCCGTTGCGGGTGCCTTCACGTACCAACGATCAGGCACCGTTCGCCTGCGGCGTACTCGAGGCGCAGGATGTGGGTGCGATCCTGGGCGCCGAGACGGAAATGCACGACATCACCGACCGACGCCATACGCTCAACGTGCCGGTGGAAAGCTCCTGCCTGTTCGCCTACGGCAAAGACAAGAATCCCGATTCGATCCGCATCAACGCGAAATTCGTGCGTGTCGATGTGTTCACCGATCGCTCGCTCAGGCAGGGCGGCTGGAACCACCTGGCCGGCCTCTGGGAACACCGCACCGTGGGCATGAAGCCGCCCTTCGCCCTTCGCCCCGATGCGCTTGCCGCCTGGGTGGACTCCGAGCATCCGCCCGATCCGGCCTTGATCGTGCGCCAGGGCGAAGTGCTTTACGAGTTCGCCTACTATCCGCCGTCCTCCAGTGTCGGCACACCGGAGGGCAATGCGAAGATCGAGGAAATCGCGCGCCAGTTCCTGACCCGCCTCGCCGAGCAGGAGGGCGAGCAGCCGTAATCGGGGCGATCTGGCGTCGGTCAGCCTGCGGCGGTGAAGCGCTCGCGCCGTATCGCCACCGGTGAAAGCCCGGCCTCGCGCAGCTGTGCGGCGACCTCGTCCACCATGTCCGGGTGGCCGCAAAGACAGGCAATATCACCGGGCTGAGGCGCAAGGCGCTGGATGACCGGCTGCACCCGGCCCGCCACGAGAACCGATTGCGCCGGATCCACTGGTTCGCCGGAGACGCAGCCCAGATAGTGCAGGTTCTCCGTTTCGGCCATCGCGGCCTCGAATTCCGTGCGGAAATAGAGCTGCGCGGCCTGTCGCACGCCGTGCAGCACCACCACCTGTGCACCGCTGCGTGCACGCGCCACAAGATCGGGCAGCATGGCGCGGAACGGCGCGATGCCGGTGCCGGTGGCCACCATGAGATAGCGCGGTGCCTGGTCGCGTGGGGTCAAGCCGAAGCGACCGAACGGTCCGGTGGCTTCCACCGTCTCGCCGATGGCCACCTGCGCCAGGCGCGCACTGGCCAGACCACCCGGCGCCAGGCCCACGAGGATTTCCCAACGCCGCGCCTGCGCCGTGGGTGGCTGCACCATCGAATAGCTGCGTCGCTGCTCGGTGCCGTGCGCATCGATCAGGTGCAACTGCAGGAACTGACCGGCGCGACTGGGCAACGGCTCGCCATCGGCATGTTCAAAGCAAAGGTGCAGCACCGCCGGCGCAATCGTCCGGCGCTCAACCAACCGCAGGGGAATGCGCATAGTCGGGTCGTGGGGTATCGGGAAAACGAGTGGCTATACTAGCGGGCTCGCAGTTCATGGTTCATCCCGATGAGTTCGCCCCCGGCGCTGCACATTTCCGGCTTGCGCAAGGTTTACGACAATGGTGTAAAGGCGCTGCACGGCATCGATCTGGATGTGGCGGAAGGAGACTTCTTCGCCCTGCTCGGCCCCAATGGTGCCGGCAAGTCCACCCTGATCGGCATCGTCAGCTCCCTGGTCAACCCCAGCGGTGGCGTGGCCGAAGTGTTTGGTGTGGACGTGGCCCGCCAACGCAGCGATGCGATGCGCCTGGTGGGCCTGGTGCCGCAGGAGATCAACTTCAACCTGTTCGAGCGCCCCTTCGACGTGCTGGTGAACTACGCCGGCTTTCACGGCGTGCCGCGCGCCGAGGCGATCGAGCGCGCGCACCGTGAACTGGCGCGCGCGCAGTTGTCCGACAAGGCCATGGTCACCAGTCGCACCCTGTCGGGCGGCATGAAGCGGCGCCTGATGATCGCCCGCGCCCTGATGACCCGGCCACGCCTGCTGATCCTCGATGAACCCACCGCCGGGGTGGACATCGAGATCCGTCGCGACATGTGGCAACTGATGCGCGAGATCAACGCCGCCGGCACCACCGTCATCCTCACCACCCACTATCTGGAGGAAGCCGAGGAGCTGTGCCGCACCATCGCCATCATCGACCACGGACGCATCGTGCGTCATTCCACGATGAAGGCCCTGCTCGCCACGCTGGATGTGGAAGGCTTCGTGTTCGACATCGACGGTGAGCTGCCTTCCACCCTGCCCGTCATCGCCGAGGTGCGCCTGCGCGCGCGCGATGCCCGCACCCTCGATGTGGAAATGCCGCGCACCATGGACCTCAACCACTTGTTCGACGTCCTCAACCAGGCCGGCATCGTGGTGCGCTCGATGCGCAACCGCAGCAACCGGTTGGAGGAACTGTTCCTGCGCCTCACCGCCAGGGAGCACGTCGCCGCATGAGCACCCAGCCCAACCTCGTCGCGCTCTACACCATCGCCCGGCGCGAAGTGGTGCGCATCCTGCGCATCTGGACCCAAACCCTGATCCCGCCCGCGATCACGATGACCCTGTACTTCCTGATCTTCGGCAAGCTCATCGGCGCGCGCATCGGTGACATGGGCGGCTACGGCTACATGGAGTTCATCGTGCCCGGCCTGGTGATGATGAGCATCATCCAGAACGCCTACGGCAACATCTCCTCCAGCTTCTTCGGCGCCAAGTTCGGCCGCCACGTGGAAGAACTCCTGGTCAGCCCGGCGCCGGCCTGGGTGGTGCTCACCGGCTACGTGATCGGCGCGGTGACGCGCGGGCTGATGGTCGGCGTGATCGTCTTTGCCATCGCGATGTTCTTCACCCGCGTGCATGTGCCACACCCGCTGGTCACCTTGAGCAGCATGTTGCTGGGTGCCATCATCTTCTCGCTCGCCGGCTTCATCAACGCGGTGTACGCCAAGAAGTTCGACGACATCGCCATCGTCCCCACCTTCATCCTCACCCCGCTCACCTACCTGGGCGGCGTGTTCTACTCCATCACCCTGCTGCCCGATTGGGCGCAGAGCGCCACCTACGCCAACCCGATCTTCTACATGGTCAACGCCTTCCGCTATGGCCTGCTGGGGTCAAGCGACGTGCCGCTTTGGGTGGCCTACGTGCTGATGGCCGGCTTCGTGTTCGTGCTCGGCGGCTTCGCCCTGTGGCTGCTCAAGCGCGGTGTGGGCTTGCGCAGCTGAGCTGACCGGCCCGCAAAACCTGAGTCGCGGTGCGGTGATGCAGGAGGCCGTTGATTACAGTGCCTTGGGTGTCGTGCGCAGCGCCATCAGCCGCGCGCTGCGCGCGCCCAGTTCGGCGTGTATTTCATGCAGACGCGGCACGTTGAATTCCAGTACGCCCCCACGCAGCGGCATCGCCACGATGTAGTCGCTGTAGCTGCCCTCGGTGTCTTCCACCGGCCACTGCCAGGATGCCAGCCCGCGTGCATCATCCCAGGCGGGTTTTTGCCCTGATGCACCGGCACGCAGCTGCGCGGCCATCAGGTTTGCGAACCGTACCCGAGCAGCGGCATCGGCGGCCTTGTCACCCACGCTCGTTGGTGCCGACAGGGTCGTGTTCGTCGGGAGGTAGCGCACCTGCACGTACCACGCATCCTCGCGCGCCAGATCCACCTGGCGGTGCACCACCCAGCCCAGCACATCGTCGGCCAACGGCGTGCCGCGTGCGCGTGCCACGCGGGAAACCTGCATCCGCGGCACGAAACGGAAGTCGCGTGGCAGGTGCAGGCTGGCCGATGCCGGCGCCAGATCCAGTATCCCGAAGCGCCATGACAGGCCTTGCACCGCCATCGCCAGTTCCGCGCGCTGCAGCGCCTCGTTCTCGGCGGTATCGGATTCGCGCGGGGTCGGTGTCGATACCGCTTCCGGCTGCTGCACGACTGCGCTGGTGCGGCGTGTTGATTCAGCGACGGTGGTTCCGGCATCGTTCCGGGGTTCGTCCAGTTCGCTGCGTGAGCGCTCACGTGCTTCTTCCAGCCGGGCCGCCAGCGCCGGATCCTCGGCCCGGATCTCCGCGATGTCCTCGTCGCTGAGCATCCAGGCCATTTCATCCACACCACGATCCACCGCACGCATCGCCATCACACCCACCAGCAGTGTCACCACCACCGACAAGGCGAAGGGCAGGCGGATATCCGAATCCTTGTCGCCCCAGCACGTCACCAGGGCCAGGATCGACAGCGGCCAGAACAGGAACGCGCCGATGGCCAGCAGCGGGCTGCGCCGCCAGATCCTCACGCACATCCACACCGTGAGCGCGAACAGGACGAGCAGGTAGCCGCCCAGGGACATCAAGCTGCCGAGCATGGGATCAATCCAGTTGGATATTGCGGATGTCGCTCCGCGAAAGGGAATAAAGGAAGAACCCGCCGTTGAACTGCGCGCGCACCTGCACCTCGCCGGCAGCTGTGCCCTCGACGATACCGCGTCGTTCGCGCCCGTCATCCAGGGTGAAACGCACCCGCTGTCCGACGTGTTTGGACAGTTGTCCGAACTCCACCGTCCGTGCTTGTCGGCTGTCGCGCGTCAGTCCCGGCGCCGACGCCGACGCCATGTACTTTGCGATCCAAGCCTCGTCGTCCTCGCCCGCGGCGTGTGAAGGCGTGGGCACCAGCATCAGTGCCGTCAGCACCAGTGCAATCAGGATATGCATCAACGTTCCCTTCCAATCGGAATGCGCAGGGTAGACAGCGGGGTCTTTTGCGTCCAGTTGCGCTCTACGGGGTAGCCGGCAGGCGAAAAAACGCCTGCGCCGTGGCGGTGGTGGAGGCGGCCACCTGCTCGGGCGTTTCGCCGCGGTCGCGCGCCAATTCCTCGGCGATATGCGGCAGGAAGGCCGGTTCGTTGCGCCGGTCCTTGGGCATCGGGCGCAGGGTGCGTGGCAACAGATAGGGCGCGTCGGTTTCGATCATCAGCCGATCCACCGGGATGTTCTTCACCAGCTCGCGCAGGTGCGCGCCGCGGCGCTCGTCGCACAGCCAGCCGGTGATGCCGATGTGCCAGTCGCGGTCGAGGCATTCGAACAATTCACGCCTGCCGGCGGTGAAGCAGTGCACCACCGCCGGGCCGATCCGGCCTTCGACGTTCTTCATGATGGCGACAAAATCATCGTGCGCGTCGCGCTGGTGCAGGAACAGCGGCTTGCCGGTGTCGATGGCGATCTCGAGCTGCATCTCGAAGGCGCGTCGTTGTGCCGGGCGCGGGGAGAAATCGCGGAAGTAGTCCAGCCCGCACTCGCCCACCGCCACCACCTCCGGATGCGCGTGCAGGGCGCGCATTTCCGCATCGCACTCGGCGGTGTATTCCGAGGCATGGTGCGGGTGCACCCCGGCGGTGGCATAGAGCACGCCGGGATACGCCTGTGCCAGGGCAAGCGCCTGGGGCGAATGCTCGCGGCTGGCACCGGTGACGATCATCCGCGTCACCCCCGCCGCCCGCGCGCGCGCCAGCACCTGGTCGCGGTCGTGGTCGAAGCTGTCATGGGTGAGATTGGCGCCGATGTCGATCATGGGGGAATGGGGACTGGGGAGTGGGGAGTGGGGAGTGGGGAGTGGGGAGTGGGGAGTGGTGGCGTTGCGCGGTTTTTGCTCCCTCTCCCC
>CAZTXX010000106.1:0-7594 GCA_964617405.1 uncultured Aquimonas sp.
GGCGTGGCGGTGGCGATGCTGCTGCTGATCGTGATCCCCACGTTGATCTTCGAGTACGTGGAAAACCGCAGCCAATCACGAGGAAAGAACTCGTGAATCGCAAGCCCTGGGTGCTCTACACGGCGATGGCCTTCGGCTACGCCTGCCTCTATATCCCGATCGTTTCGCTGATCGCCTATTCGTTCAACAAATCGCGCCTGGTGACGGTGTGGGGCGGCTTCTCCACCGAGTGGTACGTGCGCCTGTTCCAGAACGAGCAGATCCTCGGCGCCGCCTGGCGCAGTTTTCTCATCGCATCCAGCAGCGCCACCCTCGCGGTGGTGATCGGCACCGCCGCGGGGCTGGCGCTGGCGCGCTTCGGGCGGTTTCCCGGGCGCGGCCTGCTCTCGCTGATGAACTCCGCACCGCTGGTGATGCCCGAGGTGATGCTGGGCCTGTCGGCCCTGCTGCTGTTTGTCGCCATGCAGCAACTGATCGGCTGGCCGACGCGGGGCATGACCACGATCGCCATGGCGCACGTCACCTTCACCGCCTGCTACGTCACCGTGGTGGTGCGCTCTCGCCTGACGATGATGGACGACAGCCTTGAAGAAGCCGCGATGGACCTGGGCGCGCGGCCCTGGAAGGTGTTTTTCCTGATCACCCTGCCTTTGATCGCCCCGGCATTGCTCGCCGGCTGGCTGCTGGCATTCACGCTTTCTCTGGATGACCTGGTGGTGGCCAGCTTCACCTCCGGCCCCGGAGCCAGCACCTTGCCGATGCTGATCTACTCCAAGGTGAAGCTCGGCGTCACTCCGGAAATCAACGCGCTGGCCACGCTCGTCGTGCTGCTGGTGATGGTGCTGGTCAGCATCGCCGGCATCTTCCTGCACCGCCAGCAAAAGCAACAGGGCAAACGGTAGGCCCATGGCCGGGCTCGACCACAGGATCCCTCCGCCCGTCGTCGCACTCGCCAGTGCCGGCATCGGGTGGGCGCTGACGCGCGCCACTCCGGGGCTGACACTGGACCTGCCGTTTCGGCTCGGCATTGCGCTGGGTATCGCCGCGGCGGGTCTGGCACTGGAAGTCTGGGCGCTGCTGCACTTTCGCCGCGCACGCACCACGATCAGCCCGCTCACGCCGCACAAGGCCAGCGTCATTGTGCGTGATGGGCCGTATCGCTTCACCCGCAACCCGATGTACCTCGGCATGGCGATCCAGCTTGTGGCGATCTGCCTTTATCTGGGCAATCCGCTGACACTCGCGGGGTTGGCCTTCTTCATCGCCTGGATCACGCGCTTCCAGATCCTTCCGGAGGAACGCGCCATCGCCGCACGTTTCGGCGAGCCCTACGCGCTTTACCGGCGTGCGGTACGTCGCTGGCTGTAGTGCAAATAGTCCACGACGGGTTCAACGCGCCTGGCGCGGCACCAGGGCGCGCGAGCGGCTGCGGGTGTAGACGAACACCGTGGCAGGCGGAAGGTTGCGGAACACCGTGGCGCAGCGCCTCGCGTGCAAACCGAGCTCGTTGGCCACGTCGCGCCGCACCGGTGGGCGCGGGCCATAGGTGAACTGGATGAAGCGCCCGTCGGGTTTCATGCAGGCAAAGGCCGCACTCAGGATGTCCCGTTGCAGCCGGCTCGACATCGACAACAACCCCAGGCTCGACACCACGGTGTCAGCCGGCGCCTCGGCGAGATAACCGATGCCTGCCGCCAGCTCCGGCAACCGGCAGGCGTCGGCGCAAAGCACGTGCGCGGCAGGGAATGCGGTGCGCAGGTGCGAGGCCAGATCCGCATTCATTTCGACGGTGAGCAGGTTGGCCGGCTCCACCCCGTGGGCGATCAATGCGCGCGTCATCACGCCGGTACCGGCGCCAAGCTCGATCACCCGCTGTGCCCCGATCGGCACCTCGTCCATCATGCACCGTACCAGTTGGCGACCGGAGGGCGTGATGGCTGCGGTGGTCAGCGGATGGCGCAGCCATTGCTGGAAGAATCGCCAGTGGTCGGCGCGTTCATGCCAGAGATGTTGCAGGGGTAGGGACATCGACCAATTCCGTTGGGGCAAACCGGCGTGGCTTCCATCAAACGCGTCACCGCCATCGAGCCCGGGTTGTGCCTAGCATCGCGCGATCGCGGGGCCTCCGACAAGGGCCAGTGGCGCGCTCATCGCGCGCGGATCTCCCAGGCGGCGTGGATGCGCGGATCGCGCGTGAAATCGGCATCCAGCGTTGCCGCGCGGATGTCACGCACGTCGAATTCCTCCGCCAGTGCGGGATCGAGCCGGAAACGCCGGAAGTTGTTGGAGAACAGCAGCAAACCATCCGGCGCGAGCCGTGCCATGCAGGCGTGGATCAGTTCGACATGTTCACGCTGCAGATCGAAATCCTCGGCGCGCGCGGAGTTGGAGAAGGTCGGCGGGTCGCAGAAGATCAGGTCGTATCGCCCGCGCTCGGCACCGAGCCAGGCCATCACGTCGGCCTGTACCAGACGATGCGACTGCCCAGCCAGCCCATTGAGCGCGAGATTGCGCGCCGCCCACTCCAGATAGGTCGGTGACAGATCGACACTGGTCGTGCTGGCGGCGCCACCCAGACCTGCCTGCACGCTCACCGCACCGGTGTAGCAGAAGAGATTGAGCACGTGTTTGCCAGCGGACTCGCGCGCGAGGCGCAGGCGCAACGGGCGATGGTCGAGGAACAGGCCGGTATCGAGGTAGTCGAACAGGTTCACCCGCAACAGCGCCCCGCCCTCGCGCACCCGCAGGAACTGCCCGCGCGCATCGAAGCGCCCGTACTTGCTGCCACCCTTGCCGCGCTGGCGCGTCTTCACCGCCACACGCGAGCGTGGCAGCTCGAACACCGCCATCGCGGCGTGGACCAGGTCGGTGAGGCGCTGGCGCGTGGTTTCCTCGGGAATCGTCGCCGGGGCCTGGTATTCCTGCACGTGCAGCCAGACCTCCTCCGGTGCGTCCGGCGCCTCCTCGGGCACGCCGGTGTAGAGGTCGATGGCGGCGGCATATTCGGGCAGATCCGCATCGTAGACGCGGAAGCAGGCGATGCCCTCGCGCTCGCGCCACTTCTTCAAGGCCCGCAGGTTCTTGCGCAGGCGGTTGGCGACCATCTGCGCGCCATCGGACAAGGGCCGCGGCTCGAAGGCGCGCTCGTGCGGCGGTTCGATCCGGTCGATGCGCAGGAGCTCGCAGGCCAGCGCGCCGTTGTAGAGCGCGTAGCGCTTTTCCGGGCGCAGGCCGAGCGCGCGCGATAGCTCCGCATCGCCGCTCAGGATTGCCGCCTGCCAACCGGCAAAGCCGCGCTTGAGCGCCGTGCCGAGGGCACGCCACAGCGTGGCATCGGCGGCCAGGCGCTCATCGTAGGGCGGGTTGCAGGCCACCAGCCCGGGCGTTGCGCCCTCCGGCGCCACGAGCTTCGCCACATCGCCCTGCTCCACCGCAATCACCCCGGCGAGACCCGCACGCGCGATGTTTTCGCGGCTGGCCGCAACCGCGCCCGGGTCGATATCAAAACCAAAGAAGCGCGGCGTCAGCGCGGCGCGCCCGGCCAGCGAGCGCGCCTGCGCCTCGGCCACCAGAACGTTCCACAGTGTCTCGTCGTGCCTGCGCCAACCGAGGAAGCCGAAGTGCGCGCGGCCTAGCCCCGGCGCGATATCGGCGCTCATCCGCGCCGCTTCGATCAGGAGCGTGCCCGAGCCGCACATGGGATCGACCAGCGCCCCGCCCTTCGCATCAATCTCGCGCCAGCCGCCGCGCAGCAGCACCGCACAGGCCAGGGTTTCCTTCAGCGGCGCTTCCACCTGCGGCCCGCGCCAGCCGCGCCGGTGCAGGGCCTCGCCGGCCAGGTCGATGAATACGTCGGCGATGTTGCGCCGCAGACTCAGGCTGATCGCCACGTCCGGCCGCTCCACGTCCACCGAGGGCCGCTCGCCGAAGCGCTCACGGAACTGGTCGACCACGGCATCCTTCACCTTCTGCGCGGCATAGCGCGCGTGGGTCAGGTGCGAGGCGTGCAGGTTGGCGTGCACCGCCAGGGTGCCGGATTCACCCAGATGTTCCGCCCAGTCGATGGCCTGCACGCCGGCGTACAAGGCCGCCTCGTCCAGTGCTTCGAAGCGCGACAGGCGCAACAGCACGCGACTGGCCAGGCGCGACCACAGGCAGGCGCGATAGCCGGTTTCCAGGCTTCCGGAAAAATGCACGCCGGCCAGTGCCTCACGCACTTCCTGCGCGCCGAGTGCCTGCAATTCCTCGACCAGAAGATATTCCAGCCCCTTGGCGCAGGGCGCGAAAAACGTGAGCGATGCGCTCATGCGCGCGCCTCCGGAACCAGTGCCTTCAGGAACCTTGCGAACTCGTCCGCGATGGCATCGACGTGGTTCTCCAGCCGATGGTCGTCATCGAGCAGAAGCAGGGGTAGCGCGCGCGGTCGACACCAGTCCACCACCTCCTGCGCGGGAATCAGCTCGTCGTGCCAGCCGTGCATCACACGGGTCGGCACCGCGCGCGCATCCAGCGGCCGCGGATAGCCCGGCAGCGCGATCGGAGGAGCCATCAAAAAGAGCCCCAGCGGCTCCACTTCCAGCGAGGCCAGGCCCGAGATGTAGGCACCCATACTGGAGCCCGCCAGCACCAGCGGTCCGGGAGCGCGACGCGCGCTTTCCAGCAGCTTCCCCAGCCGCCGCGGGATATCGCGCACATCGGAGGCCGCATCGATGGCGGAGTAGTCCGGCCGCTCGTGGCTCCAGCCCAGCGACTCGGCCACCCGCGCCAGCGCCGACACCTTGCGGGCGTTGGGGCTGCTCTGGAATCCATGCGAAAGGATGCAGTGGCCGCTCATGGTGTGGCTCCGGGAGAAGGTGGGCGCATGCGCGCGGCCAGCCGGTACGTTTCCGTCATCCCGGCGAAAAGCTTGCCCTCGACGCGCTTGATCGAGGCCGGGATCCATTCTTGCGTTTGAGAGCAAGATCACGATGGATCCCAGCGTTCGCTGGGATGACGGCGGTTGGCGAGTTCCTGGGCGGCAGAACACGCTGCGCTTTCAGGGCCCGACAAAAACGCCGCAAAAGAGCGCAAATGCTAACACGCCACCTTCATGCCTCCCGCCTCCAGGCCGCACCCACGACCCGCGCCAACGGGCCCAGCGTCCGCGCGATCAGGGCGTTCCGCCGTGGTGCGATGCTGTTCTCAATGAGCCGGCTATCGTCGATTGCCACCGAACAAACGGATTCAGCGGCGGATCCGGACACGGCCAGTCGGATGGCGGGAGTTCCCGCGGTTTCTGCAGTGCTCCCGGCACCCGAGGAATCGGCGCAAACGCGCACGGATGCTAGCATGCGGCTCCATGCCTGCCTCTTCCGCGCCGTCCCCTCTCACCATCCACGACTGGCCGCTGCCCTATGTCGAAAAGCTCGCGCAGCGCCCGGCGGAAACCATCGACCTTGTCGTGATCCACTGCACCGAGCTGCCGGATCTGGCGACGGCGCGCGAATACGGCGAGCGGGTGCTCTATGACTCGGGCACCGGCAACAGCGGGCACTTCTACATCGACCGCGATGGCGCCATCCACGGCTTCGTTCCCGTCGGACGCACCGCCCACCACGTGCGCGGCCACAACCCACGCTCCATCGGCATCGAGCTGGTGAATAACGGACGCTACCCGCACTGGCTGGACTCGCGCCATCAGGCCATGGACGAAGACTATCCCGAGGCGCAGATCACGGCGCTGATCGCCCTGATCACGCAGCTCACCGTCGAACTCCCCGGCTTGCGCCATATCGCCGGCCACGAGAACTTGGACACCGAGCAGGTGCCGGCCAGCGATGATGCGACGCGAGCCGTGGCGCGCAAGCGCGATCCAGGGCCACGGTTTCCGTGGGCGCGGGTGCTGGCCGAAGTCCCCCTGCACCGCCTGAATTCCGATGCCGGCGCGCGCGAGTTCGTATAATTCGTCGCTCACTCTCCCACGGAACCGCAACCTTGCACGAGAAAGTCGCCGAACTGCTGGACCTGGTGCGCCTGGAACGCATCGAGGACACGATCTTCCGCGGCCAGAGCCGCGACATCGGCACGAAGTTCGTGTTCGGCGGGCAGGTGCTGGGGCAGGCGCTGAGCGCGGCCCAGCGCACGGTGGATCCGGCGCGCATCGTGCATTCGATGCACGCCTACTTCCTGCGCGCGGGCGACATCGAACACCCCATCGTCTACTTGGTGGACCAGACACGCGACGGCGGCAGCTTTTCGGCGCGGCGGGTGACCGCGATGCAGCACGGCCAGCCGATTTTCGTCGCCTCGGCAAGCTTTCACGTTCCCGAGTCCGGCCCCGAGCACCAGCTCTCGCCGCCCGAAGTGCCGATGCCGGAAGATTTGCCCGAGGGCCCCTACCTGGCGCCCGAGGAGTTGGCCCGGTTGCCGGCCAAGGTGCAGCGCTGGCTGGCCAAGCGCGACGCTTTCGAGTTCCGCCACGTCTACCCGCGCAACGAGCTGCATCCGACCAAGCAGCCGCCCTATCAACAGATCTGGTTCCGCCTGGTCGATCGCATCGACGACGATCCGGCCCTGCACCACGCCCTGTTGGCTTATGCCTCGGACTTCCACCTGATCGGCACCAGCACCCTGCCGCACGCCATTTCCTATCTGCAACCCAATGTGCGCATGGCTAGTCTCGACCACGCGCTGTGGTTCCACCGCCCGCTGCGGGTGGACGAGTGGTTGCTGTATTCCTGCGATTCGCCTTCGATGCAGGACGGTCGCGGGCTGGCGCGCGGCAGCATCTACACCCGCGACGGCGTGCTGGTCGCTTCGAGCGCACAGGAAGGCATGGTGCGCGTGAGCAGCGGCGACTGACGTGCGCAAGGTCTTCAGCTCCATCCGCCTGGAAAACGCCGAAGGCGTCGCCGCGCTGCTCAACGAGCACGGTATCGAGACCCGCATCACCAACGGGCGCTCCTACAAGGGCAGCCGGCGGCGCACGTTCTCCTACCGCGAAAGCGCGCAGCGCGACCTGCCCGAGGCCGCCGTCTGGATCGTGCGCCCCGACGACCAGCCGCAAGCCCGCACCCTGCTGCGCGAAGCCGGCCTGATGGACAGCACGCGCGACAACAGCTACCTGCCCGAACCCGCGCAGGCAACCCGCAAGCCGCGCAGCACGATGCAGAAGGTGGCACGGGTGCGCATCATCCTGCTGGTCGCCATCGTGATCCTGGCGATGCTCAACATCACCCGCAGTTGCCAGCAGCGTGCGGCCATACCGGCGACCAGCCCGCCGCCCGCAACGCAACCTGTGCAACAACCCGCGCAGGAGCCGGAAGCCGAGCGTCACATTGTTCCCGTCGAAGTGTCCCTGGAGTGACCCCACGTTGCGTTGACACTTTCCGATGACCCAGGCCGAAGCCCTCACCCTGTTGATCGACCAGCACCTGCCCGCGGCTCAGGCGGGCGATTCGCGCGCCTACGGCAAGATCGTCTCCGGTTGCCAGAACGGCATCACCGCGATCGCCCTGGCCATCACCCGCGATGTGCCGGCGAGCGAGGACATCGCGCAGGAAGCCTTCCTCAACGCCTGGACGCACCTGCCGCGCCTGCGCAACCGCGCCAGCTT
>CAZTXX010000107.1:0-7554 GCA_964617405.1 uncultured Aquimonas sp.
GCCGCGATCAAGCAGCGCGAAGTGGACGAGCGCATCACGCTCGACGACGCCGCGGTGATCGCGGTGATGGAAAAGATGGTCAAGCAGCGGCGCGATTCCATCAGCCAGTACGAGGCCGCCGCGCGCGAGGATCTGGCCGCGGTGGAACGCGCCGAACTGGCGGTGATCGACGCCTATCTGCCTGCAAAGATGGACGAAGCGGCGATCCTGGCCGAAATCCGGGCCGCGATCGCTGCCACCGGTGCCAGTGGCCCGGCCGACATGGGCAAGCTGATGGGCGTGCTCAAGCCGAAGCTGGCCGGCCAGGCCGACATGGGCCAGGTGTCCGCGCTGGTGAAAAAGGCGCTGGTCGGCTGAACGCCGCCGCGCAACCGTCCGCCCCATGTCGCTCCATATCCGCCCCGCCACGCGCGCCGATGTGCCGCTGATCCTGGACCTGATCCGCGCGCTGGCCGAATACGAAAAGCTCTCGCACGAATGCGTGGCGAGCGAGGAAACGCTCGCCGCCACCTTGTTCGGCGAACGCCCCGCGGCCGAGGTGCTGATCGCCGAATACGAGGGCAAGCCGGCCGGCTTCACGCTCTTCTTCACCAACTATTCCACCTTCCTCGCCCGCCCGGGGCTGTATCTGGAAGACATTTTCGTCTACCCCGAGCTGCGCGGGCGCGGCATCGGCCTGCGCCTGATGCGCCACCTGGCGCGGCTCGCGGTGGCGCGTGGCTACGGCCGGTTCGAATGGTCGGTGCTGGACTGGAACGAACCGTCCATCGCCTTCTATCGCAGCCTTGGTGCGGTGCCGATGGACGAATGGACGGTGCAGCGGTTATCGGGCCAGGCGCTCGAAGCGCTGGCGGCCGCCGCCGACTGAATGCCCGCCAGCGCCCCGCGAAGCCTGCAAACCAGCCGTTTCCCTGAGGCACGCCATGGCGGGCTGCCGGTTCCCGTGGACTCCGGTTTGCCGGCGATGACCTGCGCTCAGTGTCCCGTCGTCTCGGAAACCCCCACCTCTGCGCCAGCCGCGGTGCGCGCGAAGACGAACCGATAGCCACGCAGCACCGCAACCGCCTCGCGCGCCAGCGGATCCTCACAGCGCCCGTCCGCCACCGCGTCAGGGTGCAACCGGCACAACAGGCTGGGCGTGTAACGCCAGGAGCGCACGGCATCGGCCACGGAACGGTGGAAGGCATCGGCCATCGCACCGGGCAATGCCCCACACCCGGGCGCCTCGAGCAAGGGGCGGCTGGATTCCACTTCGCCACGCTCGTCGATGGTCAGCTCGACGCAGGCCACCACCTGTGCTGGCGCACGCGTCAGCCACTCGGACGGATAGACCGGCATCGCACGCGCATCATCGAAAATGGGCGTGCCCATCCGGAAATCCTCGTCATCGGCCATCGTGTGACGCTCGGCGTCCGGCGGTTCCAGCGCCGCCAGCGAGACGTCTCCTGACAGCCGCTGCGTCACTGCCGCGCAGCCTGCCAGCGCAGCCACCACCGCAAGCAACGCCCATCGGTCGGCGCCGCGTTTCACCGGATGCCCTCGAACCGTACCGCCACCACCTATCATTCCCCCATGGCCCGCATTCCCGACGCCTTCATTGATGACCTGATCGCCCGCACGGATATCGTCGAGCTGATCGGTGCGCGCGTGCCGCTCAAGCGCGCGGGGCGTGAATTCCATGGCCTGTGCCCGTTCCACGACGAACGCACGCCGAGCTTCACCGTCTCGCCCACCAAGCAGTTCTACCACTGCTTCGGATGCGGCGCACACGGCAGCGCACTGCGCTTCCTGATGGAGTACGACCGGCTGGAATTCCTCGATGCGGTGGAAGACCTCGCGCGCCGCAGCGGGGTCGAGGTGCCGCGCGAGACCCGCCAGCGCAACGAGGACGGCGGACTGCGCCGCATGTACGACATGCTGGCCGACGCGGCGCGCTGGCTCCAGGGCCAGCTCGCCACATCCAGCCGGGCGCAGGAGTATTTCCACCGACGCGGCATCGATGCGGCCACGCGCGAGCGCTTTGCGCTGGGCTATGCACCCGAAGGCTTCGACGGCATGAAGAACGCGCTGGGCACCTCGCCCGATGCGCTGCGCCTGCTGGAACAAGGCGGCATGCTCGCGCGCAGCGATGGCGGGCATGTGTACGACCGCTTCCGCGATCGGGTGATGTTCCCGATCCACGACCGGCGCGGGCGACCCATCGCCTTCGGCGGGCGCGTGCTGGGCAAGACCACGACCGATGGCCGCGACGCCGGCCCCAAATACCTCAATTCACCGGAAACCCCGCTGTTTCACAAGGGTCGCGAACTCTACGGCCTGTGGCAGGTGCGTCAGGCGCATTCGAAGATCCCGCGCCTGATCGTGGTGGAGGGCTACATGGACGTGGTGGCGCTGTTCCAGTACGGCATCACCACGGCGGTGGCCACGCTCGGCACGGCCACCACGCCCGAGCACGCCGAATTGCTGTTTCGCAACGCGCCCGACGTGTTCTTCTGCTTCGACGGCGACAACGCCGGCCGCCGCGCCGCCTGGCGCGCGGTGGAATCGGTGCTGCCGCGCATGAAGGAAGGTCGGCAGGCGGCGTTCCTGTTCCTGCCCGAAGGCGAAGACCCCGATTCGCTGGTGCGCAAGGAAGGTGCCGCCGGTTTCGATGCGCGGCTTGCCGCGGCCACGCCGCTTTCCGAGTTCTTCTTCGCCGAGCAGTCGCAGGACGTGCGCCTGGATACCCTGGATGGCCGCGCGCGCCTGGCCGAGCGCTGCAAGCCCCTGCTGGCGCAAATCCCTGACGGCGCCTTTGCCGACCTGATGCGCCAGCGCCTGACCGAACTGAGCGGAATCTCCGCATCCGCGCCGGTGACCACACCCCCGGCCCGTGGCCCGCGTCGTGCCCCGGGCCACGCTGCCGCGCCGCGCCGCAGCCTGGTGCGCAGCCTCATCACCTTGCTGCTGCACAATCCGGCACTGGCCCTGGCGATCGAACCGCCTTACCGCTTTGCGAGCTTGCGTCAGCCCGGCATTGATCTACTGATCGAGCTGATCGAATACATCCGTGCCCATGCCGATCTCGACCTGCGCGCCGGCAACCTGCTGGAGCACTTTTCCGACCGCGAGGAATCGGCCGCTCTGGAGAAGCTCGCCCTGGTGGACCTGCCCGGCGATGCCGCCATCTGGCAACAGGAAGTGCTCGATGCCCTCGCCCAGCTCGCGCGCCAGAGTCGCCAGCAGCGCATCGAGGAACTCACCGCGTTGGGTGGGCTGGACGAGGCGCAGAAGGACGAACTGCGCGAACTATTGCGCGCCCGGATCGACTGACCCGGCGCCCGGCAAACTCGATCAACCAGTGGGCCTGCTTCGCGGCGGAAAGCAAAAGTGGCGGCCAAACACCCGGTTTGCCGTGCCCTCAGGGTGACCCGGCGAGCGCCTGGATGCGCCCTTCATTCACCAGCCAGCTCCTGCCACCGGTCGTCACGTACAAGGGCTTGCCCGCCTGCGCGCCGACATAGACGTGCAGCTCGTTGATCGCACCACCCGCCGGATCATCGAAACGCAGCGCCGCGTCCTGCTCGGGATTGGGCAATACCGCGCAGCCGGAGGCCAGCGGGCCGAAACCCGTTACCGTATTGCCGTCACCGGACACATCGGCGCGATAGCTGCCGCCAAGCAGCAGCACATCCGAGAACGCACCGCGTGGCAGCAGGTAGGCATGCCAGCCGCCGTTGTCACCGGGCAACACCAGGGTTTCATAGCTGGTCGAGCAGGTGTCATGGGAAGTGGCCTCGGCGCGCTGCCGGGCGCGAAATTGCGCAACCTCGCGCAGATCCAGCGGCAGGTCTTCGATCCGCTCCATCTCACCCAGCACCTGTCCGCTGCGGCTCACCGGAACCTGATAGCGTGCCACCAGTTCGCCATCACGGGCACTTCGAACGAAGCGGATCAGGTAGCCGTCGCCACGCGCCGTCGCCACCCAGCCGGCGATCCTGTCATCGCGCCGGAAGGCGCGCAGATTCTCGCCCGCGGCTTCGGCGGCAAGGATCGCCTTGTCCAGTCGCACCAACTCCGCGCCCAGCCGTTCGGCCCGCTGCACTTCGGCCGCGTCCTGTGCCAGGGCCGGCGCGGCAAACGCGGCCAGTCCCGACAGCATGATCATCGTCGCCCTGTGAAACAGCATCATTTTCTCCTTCGACTCGTCCCGCGAATGCGATGGTCTCGCATCGCGCCTCGCTGCATTGCAGCAAATATCGCACGATCACGAGGCTGCAGCGCGGCAAGCGGGGATCTGGACCGCTAACAATGCCCGAATATGTGGGCGACTTCACATCCGCACCCGTATTCCATACCCGCAGGGTGCACCGTGGCGCGGGTTCATGCCTCGGGTGCCATGCCCTTGAGCACGATGCGGAACACCACGCCGATACCGTCTTCCATATTGGCAGCGACCGCATGACCCCCGTGTCGTTGGGCGATCAGCCGCACCACGTGCAAGCCCAGGCCCAGGTGCGGGGTGCCGTCACCGCGCCGCACCTTGTCGCGCACGCTCACCAGCGAATCGAACAGGCGTTCCTGCATGGCTTCAGGCAGCGGCGGCCCGGCGTTGGCCACCGCCACCTCCACGCCTTCGGCATGGGGGGCCAGCGCGAGCAGCACCCAGCCATCGGGCGGGCAGAAGCTGCGCGCGTTGTCGATCAGCTTGTCGAGCGCCTGCACGATGAGATCAGGCGCGCCGCGGAACGGCACCGGCGCGGGCGGCAGCATGGTCTTGAGGTCACGCGGCGCGAGCAGGGCGCGATACCCCTCGGCGCAATCGGCCAACAGTGCGCGCAGGTCGAAGTCCTCGGCTTCCGCACTGGCGATGGCACGCTCCACGCGGCTGGCCTCGCTCATCGCGCGCACGATGGCGGCGAGGCGGTCGGCGCCATCGCGAGCGCGCTCCAGGTAGGTGTGGGCAGCCGGCGACAGGGCTTCGGACTCGAGGTTTTCCAGCGACGAGCGCACCACCGCGATCGGGGTATGCAGCTCATGCGACAAGGTGCCGGCCAGGCCGCGCAGGTAGTCGCTGTAGGCGCTGACTTCATCCAGCAGGCGCGCGAAGCTGCGCGACAGGTCGCCCAGCTCGTCACGGGCGCGCGAGGCGGTGAATCCCGCGCCGGCATCACGACCCTCGCGGGCGATGGCGCGCTCGGCCGCTCGACTCAAGGCCCGGATGCGCGCGCCAAGACGCCCGGCAAAGCCGAACAGCGCCAACCCGACCACCAGCATCGCCAGCATCGTGGCCAGCATCAGCCCACCGACCGCCTGGCCGGTGAGCAGCAAGGCCTCGCCACGGCGTTCGAGCAGCAGCGCGCCGCGCACCTGTCCATCGACCCGGATCGGGACCGCCGAGGCCAGCATCAGCCCACGCCCCTGGCCGGGGGCGTACCACTCGTTGCCGGGACGGCCGGACAAGGCCTGCCACAGTTCCTTGCGATCCAGCGCCGCGCCATCGTGCTGCTGCGGCAGCGACGGCAGCGGGACGGGGGTGATCCAGCGATAGATCCAGGCCCGCCAGCTGCGATCCTGCGCCTGGGCCGGGGCGATGCTGCCGGCGCGCGCGAGCACCCAGCCATCGGCCTGGGTCAGCGTGGCTTGCACCTGGTCGGGGACAAGACCTGACAGGAGCGCCTGCAGCTCCTCGGGCGCGCGCTGCACCGCCCAGCGCCCTTCCGCCAGCTCCGCGCCGGTTCCGCGCTGCACCGGCGGCAGCGCGGGGTCGGAAAAATCCAGTGCGTCGATCCCGAGACGGGTGGGCAGGTAGTCCAGGGGAAAGCGCAACTCCACCCGGTAGCCCTTGCCATCCTCTTCCCAGGCGCCATTCGGGCGCGGCGCATCCACACCGCCGAGCGCGGTGGCGATCAAGGAGCCGGGTGCACCATTGGCGAGCCGCAGCCGGTGCACGCCGCGCGCGTCTTCCAGCACCAGGACGAGCTGGTCGGCATGGGATGCCTGCGGCAGGTTGGCATCGGCCCGCAGCCGGCTGGCATCGTCCACGGCGATGAACAGGTAGAGCTGCCGATCAGCCCAGGCCAGCGCCACACGCACACCCGCCGCCACCGGTTGTGCAACCAGACCTTGCGCCTGCCAGTCGCCGTCATAGCCATCGAGCTGCGGCGGAGCCTCCGCATCGGGCACGAAGAACGCCGGCCCCGCGACCGGCAAGGCGGCGGCACGCGCGGTGACCGCGCGCGCCAGCATCTGCGCCGAGGCCTGCTGCACCTGGGCCTGACCCTCGCGCAACAGTCCCTCGAGTTCACGCACCAGCATCCAGCCGGCCACCGGCAACACCAGAAAGGACAGGGCAAGCACAAGGAGTTTGCTGCGCAGGGACATCGAAGGAGGCGGTGACAAGGGCGCGGGAATGATCGGACGCAAGCATGGCGCATTGCATCGGCGCCGTCGAAACCCGGCGTTGTGGCGAAGCGCCGCGCGGGGGCATGATCGCGCCATTGATCGCCACGGAAGACCGCCCCATGCCCGATACACGCCCCCTGTTCGAGGCCGCCGAGCGTGCCGCCACCCGCGCCTATGCGCCCTATTCGCACCTCAACGTGGGCGCTGCCGTGCGTGGCGCCAGTGGCGTGATCCATGCAGGTTGCAACGTGGAGAACGGGGCATTTCCCTTGGGGAGTTGTGCCGAGGCCAATGCCATCGGCGCGGCGATCCTGGCCGAAGGGCCGGAATTCGTACTGCAGGAAGTCGCCATCAGCGCCTACGACACCGAAGGCCGCGCGGTCACCATTCCACCCTGCGGCGGTTGCCGCCAGCGCCTGCTCGAATTCGGCAGCGCGGTACAGGTGCACTTCGCCACCGCCGAGGGCGGTGTGCGCAGCTTGGCGTTGGGTGTGCTGCTGCCGGAAAGCTTCCGGATGGGTGAAGACGGCTGAGAAGCTGCCCGGGCTTCCCATGCATGCCACGTCAGGACGGCCATGCCGCCCCCCACGTCTTTGCCTTCCCGTCCGCGCCCGTTTAGCCTAGCGCACAGCCAGCGCGAGCAAGCCGACAACGAGGTAGATGTGGAACCGTCTGATATCCGCAATCCCGCCTATTTCCACAAGGTTGTCGACTGCCAGTGGGCCTGCCCGGCCCACACCCCGGTTCCCGAATACATCCGCCTGATCGCGGCCGGGCGCTACTCCGATGCCTACATGGTCAACTGGACGGCCAACGTCTTCCCCGGAATCCTCGGGCGCACCTGCGACCGGCCCTGCGAGCCGGCCTGCCGGCGCGCGCGGGTGGAGGAATCCTCCGGCAACAAGCCCGAGCCGGTGGCGATCTGCCGCCTCAAGCGCGTGGCCGCGGACATGAAGGACGACGTGCGCGAGCACCTGCCCAAGCCCGCGACGCAGTGGAACGGCCGGCGCGTGGCCTGTGTGGGCGCGGGGCCGTCCTCGCTCACCGTGGCGCGCGACCTCGCGCCCCTGGGCTACCGGGTGACGGTGTTCGAGGCCGACGCCAGGGCCGGCGGGTTCATGCGCACCCAGGTGCCGCGCTTCCGCCTGCCCGAGGAGGTGATCGACGAGG
>CAZTXX010000108.1:0-7520 GCA_964617405.1 uncultured Aquimonas sp.
GCGAAGCCGGCTTCCACCACGGTTTCGTCCAGCAGGTTCTGTGCCTGCATGAAGAGGCGCAGGCGCCCGTCTTGCCAGCCGAGCGTCAGATCCGCGAGCGTGGCGGAAGCCTGGGTCGAATAGCTGGGCCGGCGCAGGTCGAGGTCGAGCGTTACGCGACCGCCGAAGCGCAGGCGTGCATCGGCGATCCAGGCATGGCGCGGTGCCTGGACGGCGTACTTGATCTCGCGATCGGAGTCGGCAAGCGATACGCGCAGGCGTTCGTGACCCAGCCCGAGGCTTTCCAACCAGTCGAGCATCGGGCGCCAGCGCCAATGGACCTCGAGGCCGCGCCCGCGATAGCCATCCACGTTGTCGGCCACCCAGGTCACCGTGCCGGGATCGCGTGCCCAGTCGATCAATCGTCTGGTGCGGCGTTGGTACAGCGCCAGTTGCAGCTCGTGCATTTCGGAACTGCGCTGTACGCCAAGTTCCGAGTAGTCCGATGTTTCCGGTTCGAGCAGGGCGTTGCCGCGGTTGGCCGAGGTGTTGAGGAAGAGTTCGGTCCAGGAAGGCGCCCGTGCGGAACGCGCGCTGGCCGCAAAGCCACGCCAGCGCGTGCCGAAGTCGTGCGACAAGGCCAGTGACGGCAGCCAGTGATCCCGGTGGCCCTCGAACCGCGCGCGATTGAGGCTGGCTTCGGCACGGGTGTGTTCGCCCAGGGTCTGGTGGCGCAGCAGCCAGAACGCCGACTTGTCGCGCCGGTGATCGTTGAGCGCGTTGGACTCGATGCGTTCCTGGCGCAGGTCGGTGCCGATGACCGTGGTCCCATGCGCATCCTCGTGACGCAGATTGCCCTGGAAGCCCGCCACGCGGGTTTCGTGCTCGTTGATGTAATCGCGCCCGGCGATCCGGGTCAGGAACCAGTCGTCATGGCGATCCAGATGCAGGCGCGAGGCCAAGCGCCAGTGGCCGGCATCCGTTTCGACACCCAACCAGCCCATGCGCGCTTCGGTGCGCTCGCGTGCATCGGGATACTCGGCGCTGTAGAAGCCCCAGGCGCCGAACTCCTTTTCCACGGCACCCGCACCCCAGTACACCCGCACCGGGTGATTGTCGTTGGCGCCGATATAGAGCGCCTGGCGCACGTGCGCATCGCTCGGGCCGGAGCGGTCATCGCCATCGGTATCCAGCGCACCGAAGGAAATGCCGTGGCGGGTTGCACCGTGCACCGCGGCCAGGCGCCCACCCGCCTGCCGGGTCTGGTGCGATCCGAAAGCGGCCTGCAATCCGGCCTCGAAACCCTCCGGCCGGCGCGTGATCAGGTTGATGACCCCGCCGGTGGCGCTGCCGCCGTACTGGATCGCACCCGGGCCTTTCACGATCTCGATCCGCTCGATGTGCGCCAACGGAACCGGAACATCGAGATTGTGGTGGCCGGCTTGCGGGTTCTGGGTCGGTACCCCGTCGATCAGCACCAGGGTCTGCTCGAAGTTGCTGCCGCGGATGCCGATATCCGCCTGCACGCCAGGTGCGCCACGGCGCTGGATATGCAGGCCGGGCTGGCGCGCCAGCAGATCGGCCAGGCTGGCCGAGCCGGCACGCGCGATGTCCTCGCGCTCGATCACCCACACCGAGCGCATCGCCTCGGAGGCCGCGGTATCGACAGGACTGGCGGTGACCTGCAAGGCGTCGAGTCGGGTGGGCGTGATGGCGTCGCCTGTTTCGGCGAGACAGATCGGAGGCAGGCAGGCGGCGACCAGGGCCATTGCCAGGACGTGTGGCTTCATCGGTTGTGCCCGGGTTCGGATGGCAAGACAGGTCCGGGCTGTTGGCCCGATGGTTGTGGTCAGCTGCGGCCTGCGTCCGATGTTTCCATGCGCGCGCCGACATGTTGCCGGCCACGTTCCCGGGCCAGGCGCACCTGGCGCTGGCGCTCGGCCAAGCGCGCGCGGCGCGTGTCGTCGAGCCGGTCGTGACAGTGCGGGCAGCTCACGCCTTCCTCGTACCGGGACGAGGCGCGGTCTTCGGGTGAAAGAGGGTGGCGGCAACTGCGGCACAGGGTATGCGGGCCCTGCACCAGACCGTGACCGACCGAGACGCGCTCGTCGAACACGAAGCACTCGCCCTGCCAGCGGCTTTCCTCGGCCGGCACGGTTTCCAGGTACTTCAGGATGCCGCCCTTGAGGTGGAACACCTCGTCGAAGCCACGCGAACGCAGCAGCGCCGTGGACTTTTCGCAGCGGATGCCGCCGGTACAGAACATCGCCACCTTGCGGCCCTGCAACTCGGGATGCGCGTCCAGCCAGGCCGGCAGTTCGCTGAAGCTGCGCGTGCCGGGGTCGATGGCGCCCTCGAAGCTGCCGATGGCGTATTCGTAGTCGTTGCGGGTGTCGATCAGCACCACGTCCGGGTCGGCGATCAGCGCGTTCCAGTCGGCGGGATCGACATAGGTGCCGGCCTGCGACGCCGGATCGAGCCCCGGCACGCCGAGCGTGACGATCTCGCGCTTGAGCCGCACCTTCATGCGGTGGAAGGGCGTGCGATCGGCGGGAGACTCCTTGTGTTCCAGCGCGGCCAGACGCGGATCGGATCGCAGGAAGGCCAGCACTGCGCGTACATCATCGGGCGCACCCGCGATGGTGCCGTTGACGCCTTCCGCCGCCAGAAGGATGGTGCCGTGCACATCGTGCCGGGCGCACAGTTCCTGCAACGGCTCCCGCTTTTCGGCGAAGTCGGGCAGGGCGGCAAAGTGGTAGAACGCGGCGGCGATGGGGGAGTTTTTGTTCATCGCAACATTTTAGCGGGATACGGCAGCCTCGCGTCAGGCGCCATCATGCAGTGACGGATGCTCGCCATGATGGGACTTGCGTTGGGCAGTGAATTCCCACCACGGGCGTGCCGGCCCGCCTGCGGCAAAATCGGTGAGGGACATGAACACGTCGAGCACGCAGGGGTCGTGGCGCACGCCGGTACGCTCGCACAGCGTCCGATAGAGCCGGAGCGGATCGGCGCCGACCAGGTCTTCCGGGGTGCTGATGCCCAGCAACCGCAGATCGGCCGCCGTGGCCGGCCCGACGTTGGGCAGGTCGGTGAGGCGGCGGATGCGATCGCGTTGGACTTTGGCGGGATTCATCACGGCAGGTCGAAGCAGGGATCGATGCGCAGTATAGGCCTGCCACGGTGCGGAGTTTGACGTGCGGGCCCGTGCGCCGGATGCTGGCGGCATCACTGGCCTGGACGCATTCCATGATTGAGGTGCACCCGCTTTCTTCGGCATCGGCTTCCCCGCCGATCTGGGTCGACCTATGCCAACCCGACGCGGCGGAGCTGGCCGAAGCAGAACGGCTGATCGGGTTCCCGGTGCCGGATCGGGCGCGCATCAGCGAGATCGAGTTCAGCAGCCGCGTGCGGCACGTGGGCCAGGCGCTGTATCTGAGCTTGCCGCGTTTCGAGGAGGGTGATGAGCCGGTGGCTGCGTTGGGTTTTGCGATCTCGCCCACGGCGCTGGTCACGCGGCGCGAGCACCCGGTCGAGTCGCTGGCCGGCATTGCGCGTGACCTGGTGCAGCGGCCGAGTGAAGAGCCGGTGGACCTGTTCCTGCGGATGCTTGAATACATCGTGGATCGCCTGGCGGATCGGCTCGAATCGATGGAGGCTGAAGTCAGCGAAGCCACCCGTGCCAGTTTCGAAGGCAGTTGGCGCGACCGTGATCTGAAACAAGCCTTGATGCACGCCGGCGGGCTGGGACGTCGGCTTGGCCGCCTGCACAACACCCTGCTCGGCCTGCTGCGCATCGTCACCTGGCTGGATGAAACTCCGCCGGCCTGGTTCGGGCCGGATGCGCCGCGCCGGATCAAGCTGCTCTACAAGGATCTGGGCTCGCTCAACGAATTCGATCAGCAACTGGGCGACCGGGTCGAGTTCCTGCTCAACGGTGTGCTGGGGCTGATCAGCACCAACCAGAACGAGATCATGAAGGTGATGGCGATCGCCTCGGTGGTCGGCATCCCGCCCACCGTGCTGGTGGGCGTGTGGGGCATGAACTTCGCCTTCATGCCGGAGCTGGCCTGGCGTCCGGGTTATTTCGTGGCACTCGCCGTGATCGGCTTCAGCATGGCAGTGCCGCTATGGCTGTTCCGGCGCCGTGGGTGGATCTGAAACCGACGGCGCATCCGGACGAAACTCGGGCTTGAGCCGCACATAAAGCTGCTTGCGCACCCGCGCGACCAGGGTGCCGTCGGCCGTGCGCACGTTCACCTCGAACCAGCGCAGGTGCTTTTCCCCACTGGCCGCGGCCGCGTGCAGCTCGTCGATCACGGCCTGTTCCAGCCGGAACTCGGCAAACACGTTCTCGCGCCCGGGGCTGACGAAGTGGATCGAACCGGCCTGGTCCCAGACGTGGTAGCGCGGCCCCAGGCTCTTCATCACCAGCATCATCCAGAACGGATCGGTCATGGAGAACAGGCTGCCGCCGAACTGCGAGCCCACGTAGTTGCGGTTGTACCAGGTGAGCTTGAGCTCCACCCGCGCGTGCCGCCAGTCCTCCGACAGCGCGCGCACGCGGATGCCGGAAAACAGGAACGGTGGCCACAGGTTGAACAGGTGGCGCAGCAGACGCGGCGAGATGTGTGAGCGCATGGCTCAGAAGAGCAGGGCGGCCATCCGACGGCGGTATTGGCTTACGAGCGCGGCGTCGGGAATCACGTTGAAGGCCTCGATCAGGGCGCGGCGTGGGAGGCCGTCGTCGAAGTCACGATCGCGCTCCAGCATGGCGAGGAACTGTTCGAGCGCGCCGGCGAACTCTCCGTCGGCCAACAGGCGCAGCCCCAACAGGTGACGCGCGCGCAGATCGTCGGGCGACGCCTCCACCTGCGCGGCGAGCGTCGCCCGGTCCGGAGCACCCTTCAGGTGCGCGGCGTTGGCGATCAGCACGTTCGCATTGCGCGCGCGCTCGTCGGCACCGAGATTGGCGGGCAGGGCATCGATCAGCGCCTTGGCCTCGGAGGTTTCACCCACGCGTGCCAGCGCCAGTGCGAGATCGAGCTTGAGCGCGTCGTCGTCGGGGGTTGTCGCCACCGCGGCGCGCAGGCGCGCGGCTTCTTCTTCCGGCGTGGGCGGCACGACCTCGGCGGCTTGCGCCGGTGCCGCCGGTTCGATGCCGTGCTGGCTCAGGAACTGGCGCAGCTGGCTTTCCGGCAACACGCCGGGGAATCCGTCCAGCGGCTGGCCGTCCTTGACCAGATAGACCGTGGGCACCGAGCGGATCTGGAAATAGGCCGCCAGATCCTTCTGCGCGTCCACGTCCACCTTGGCCAGGATGAAGGCGCCGTTGTACTCGGCCGCGAGCTTTTCCAGGATCGGCCCCAACTGCTTGCATGGCCCGCACCAGGTGGCCCAGAAGTCGAGCAGCACAGGCGTGGTGAGGGATTTTTCCGCGACTTCGGTCTGGAAGTTTTCGACCGTCACGTCGATGACGTGGGTGGCGGCGGGAGCGGCGGGGGCGGCGGGGGCGGTATCGGAAAGAAGCATTGCGGTATCCGTAATTCGGGATGCGTGGCGGCGCTCGGCTCTCGGAGCCGGCGGCGGATCAGGCGATAGATGGTGGCGACTGCGCCCATTGCAAGGCAAACTCGCGCGCCGTCACCCGAACACCCGCCATGCCACCCGCGACGCCGCACCGGATCGAACGCCTTGCCCTGCACGCCGGCTGGTTCGCCGCGTTGTGGTTTGCCGGCGTCTTGCTGATCTACACCCTCGCTGTGCCGGACGGCGCCAGCGCACCGACCGGAAATCTCGGCGCGATGGGCGCGCCGGGTGCCACCGTGTTCAACCTGTTGGGGTTGGCGATGCCTGGGTTGCTGCTGTTCGCCTTCACCCTGGCCCTGGAGCGCCGCCTGATGCGCGACGGGGCGGGGCGCGCGGTGCGGCTGGGTACGGGAATGCTGATGTTGGCCGCGCTGGCGTTTGCCGCGCAGGACCTCTTCCCGTTTGACCCGGCCGAACCTGATGGCGGCGCCTCACAGCGCCACGCAATGGCCTTGGCACTGGCGTTGCTGGCACAGGCGAGCGCCACGGTGTTTTTGTTCATCGGTTTGTTGCGCCTTCGCGGTTGGCGCCTCGCGGCCGTTCTTCTGTTCCTGCTCGGCGTCGCACTCGCGGCCACCCTGATCTGGCCACCGCAGAGTTTCATTCCCGCTCTCCACGGCCTTCCCGGCGCCGCCCAACGGCTGGTCCTGGGCTTGTGGTTCGGCGTGTTTGTCGTGGTGTCGCTGAATGCCCTCAAACCAGCCCGGTGGTGTAATACACGCCGATGATCACGAAGACCGCCAAGGTCTTGATGCAGGTGACGGCGAAGATGTCCTTGTAGCTCTGGCGGTGCGAGAGGCCGGTGACGGCGAGCAGGGTGATGACCGCGCCGTTGTGGGGCAGGGTGTCCATGCCGCCGGAGGCCATCGAGGCGACGCGGTGCAGCACGTCCATGGGGATGCCGGCGGCATTGGCGTTGGCGATGAAGGTTTCGGCCATCGCCGCCAGGGCGATGCTCATGCCACCGGAGGCGGAGCCGGTGATGCCGGCCAGGGCGGTGACGGTGACCGCTTCGTTGATCAGCGGATTGGGGATCGAACCCAGGGCGTTGGCAACGACGAGGAAGCCGGGCAGCGCGGCAATCACTGCGCCGAAGCCGTATTCGGAGGCGGTGTTGCCGGCGGCAAGCAGCGCACCGCCCACGGCGGATTTCGAGCCTTCGGCAAAGCTCGCCATCACGGGTTTGAAGGCGAACACCAGCACCGTGCCGATGCCCACCAGCAGGGCACCCATCACCGCCCAGATCGCGGTGATGCGCGAAACTTCCTGCACCACCGGCGCGGGGCTGCCGATCACCGCCGGGATGAAGGAGTGGCTGTCGCCGTAGGCCTGCGGGATCCACCAGGTGAAGAGGATGTTGGCCACGCCCACCAGCACCAGCGGCAGCACAGCGATGAAGGGGTTGGGCAGCGCGCCGCCCTGGTAGGCGGCCGGCTCGTTCAACAGGCTGGCGGCATCGCCATAGCCTTCACCCCTGGCGGCGGCCGCGCGGCGGCGCCACTCCAGATAGCTCATGCCAAGGATCAGGATGAACACGCCGCCGATGGTGCCCAGCACCGGTGCGGCCCAGGTGTTGGTGCCGAAGAAGGTGGTGGGGATGATGTTCTGGATCTGCGGCGTGCCGGGCAGCGCGTCCATGGTGAAGGTGAAGGCGCCCAGCGCGATGGTGCCGGGGATCAGGCGCTTGGGGATGTTGCCCTGGCGGAACAATTCGGCAGCGAACGGGTACACCGCGAACACCACCACGAACAGCGATACGCCGCCGTAGGTGAGCAACGCACATACCAGCACGATCGAGAGCATGGCCCGCTGGGCCCCGACGATGCGGATGGTGGCGGTGACGATGGATTTGGAAAAACCCGATAGTTCGATGACCTTGCCGAATACCGCGCCCAGCACGAACACCGGAAAGTAGAGCTTCAAAAAGCCCACCATCTTGTCCATGAACAGGC
>CAZTXX010000109.1:0-7418 GCA_964617405.1 uncultured Aquimonas sp.
GGCCCGGGTGGCTGGAGGCAAAACTGCCGTGTCCCGCCGGGTGCCAGTCCTGCGCGGCCACCACCAGGTCGAAGCCGCCGACGAGGCGGTTGATGACGGGCAGGATGGCGTCGCTGCCGGGCACTTCGAGCGCACCGCCAGGCAGGAAATCGTTTTGCACGTCAATGATGACGAGGGTTCTCATGCGTCTTGCTCCCGATGCTTGTGTACGCCGCGCAGGTGTTCACGCAGACCGTGCAGTGATTCGCCCAGTCCCACCTTGTAGACGTGCGGATTCTCGAAGCGGCGGTATTCGGGTGGCAGCAGGGCGAGCCGCGCGGCCGCGTGGGCACGGATGTCCTGCACACTGCGCGCCGGGTGCAGGCGTTGCCCACGTTCCACCACCGGCTGCAACAGGGCTTCGCTGCGCAGCCCCTGCACGCGCATCGACTTGTGCGGCTCGAACGGATGGGTGAGCGTGACCGGCACGGCCTCGCCTTCCAGTTCCACGCCATCGACACCGTGGAATTCGCCATTGGCCGCGAAGAAGCGGTGCACCTGCTTGACCCCCGGCAAGGTGGTCTTGGCGAGGTTCTCCGAGACCTTGATGCGCGGCGTGCCCTCGGCACTGGCGAGCTTGTAGACGCCATCGAGCGCGGCATCCGGCTGACCGGTGGCCAGGCTCGTGCCGACGCCGTAGATATCGATCGGCGCGCCCTGCTGGCGCAGGCTGCGCACCACGTATTCGTCGAGCTGGTTGGACGCGGCGATCTTCACCTCGGGCAGGCCGGCCTGGTCGAGCATGGCCCGCGCGCGGCGCGCGAGAAAGGCCAGATCGCCGCTATCCAGCCGGATGGCACGCATGCGCTGGCCGCGCGCGGCCATTTCGTGCGCCACGGTGATGGCGTTGGGCACGCCGCTGTGCAGGGTGTCGTAGGTGTCCACCAGCAGCACGGTGTTGTCCGGCCGGGCTTGGGCGAAGGTGCGGAAGGCGGCCAACTCGTCGCCATGCCACTGAATGAAGGAATGCGCCATCGTGCCCTCGGCGCGCAACCCGTAACGCTGCGCGGCGTAGACGTTGCTGGTGGAATCGAAGCCACCGATCACCGCCGCCCGCGCCGCCAGCACACCCGCCGGCCCTTGCGCGCGGCGCAGGCCGAATTCGCTCAGCACCGCATCGCCCGCCACCTGCCGGATGCGCGCCGCCTTGGTGGCGATCAGCGACTGGAAATTGAGCAGGTTGAGCAGCAGGGTTTCGATCAGTTGCGCCTCCAGAACGCCGGCCTCCACCCGCAGGATCGGCTCACCGGGAAAGACGATCTCGCCCTCGGCAACGGCCTGGATGTCGCCGCTGAAGCGCAGGGTGCGCAGATGGTCGAGGTAATCGGCATCGAAACCCTGGGCTTGAAGGTACTCGATCTCCTGCGCGGTGAAACGCCAGGAGTCGAGTGTGTCGAGCAGGTCCTCCAGCCCGGTGAAGACCACATAGCCGCCGTCGAACGGGAGCTTGCGGAAGAAATAGTCGAACGCCGCACGGCGCCGATGCTGGCCGTCGCGGAACAGCGACTGGCCCATGGCGATCTGGTAAAGGTCGGTGTAGGTGCCGGTGGTGTCGATCTGCATGGATGCTGCCGCCTGACAGGTGTGGAAGGGCCATTTTGCCCGACTGCCGCGCATCCTGCCTCGCATCGGCCCACAACAAGGCATATCCACACCGTTTCTGAACAGGAATCAGTCGCACAGCATCCCATTGATCGACAAGCTGTTTCCAAAAAACTTCGCGACAGGTTCCGGTTGGATGCGTGACCGGTCACAGCTACAATAGGAGCCCGTTCCGAACGACGTCAGGACACCGGTGTCGACCCGGACGAAGTTCCACTTCGCGCGCCAGCGGTTTTCGCGATTTCCCGAGCGGAAGCGGCAAGCATCCCCGCGCAGGGCAGCACCTCGCCCTGAGAGTCCGAATCTTCCAGCACAGGCAGTTTTGCTCCCGGGGGCTTGGGCCGAAGGGCGGCCGATGCCCGACTGGCGCCACCTTCCCCTTTGAGACATCCCGATGAAACCGACCTACCCGGCCCTTGCCGCCCTTGCGCTGATCGCCACTGCGCTGTCGACCAGCGCCCAGCCGCTTGATGAGATCAATACGCCCGACGGCGAATCGCGCAACCAGGCCGTCAAGCTCGACACGCTCACTGTGATGGGTACGCGCACCGAGGTTTCGGTGCAGAACAACCCGGTGTCGGTATCCATCGTGGACAGCTTCGGCATCGAGCGCCAATCGGCCGACAGCATCGCCGAACTGCTACGCGACCTGCCGGGTGTATCGATCGTGGACGCGACCATGCCGGGCATGAAGCGCATCCGCATGCGCGGCGAGTCTTCGCGGCGCGTGACGGTGCTGGTCGACGGCCAGGAAATCACCGACCACAGCACCTATGGCACGCCGATCCCGATCGATCCGGCCAACGTGGAGCGCATCGACGTGCTGCGCGGCTCGGCCTCGGTGCTGTACGGCGGCAAGGCGATCGGCGGGGTCATCAACATCATCACCAAGCGCGGCGCACCCGAACCGATCAGCCTGGAGGCCGGCGGCAGCTGGTATTCGGGTTCCAATGGCTGGCAGGGCTGGTTGGCACCCTCGGGCACGGTGGGTGAGCTCGACTACCGCGTGACGGTGAGCATGGATCGCCACCACGACCGCGAGGTGCCCAAGGGCGAATACAGCGACACCGGCACCCTCGACAATTCCTCGTTCCACAATGGCGACGTGGCGCTGCACCTTGGCCGCCGCTTCGGTGAGCGCGGCAACCACTACCTGGCGCTCAAGGCCAACAAGCACTGGCTCGATACCGAGGCCTGGACCGACCCGACCTCCTACGAATACCCGGTGACCGCCTTCGGCATCGAGATGCCCAGGCGCGACATGGAGAAGGTCGGCCTGCAATACGACGCCACCGATCTTGGCCCGGTGCTGCGCAAGCTGCACGTGGACGCCTACCACCAGAGCGTGGACCGCCTGTTCGGCAACCGCGTCACGATGGAACCCACGCCGATGATCACCGTGGGCATCAGGTCGTCGTCGGAAGACACCAACATCAACTACGGCGGCACCGCGCAGTTCGACCTGCAACTGAGCCCCTCACACTACGCCATCGCCGGCCTGTACTACCTGATGGACGACCTCGATACCGACAAGTCCACCACCACCAGCACCGCGATCGGCCCGCGCCCGCCCACGTCCGTGGTCGAGCACCGGCGCGACCGCGCTTCGTTGCGCACGATGTCGGTGTTCGCGCAGGACGAATGGTCGATCACGCCGGACTTCAAGCTGACCGGCGGCGCGCGCTGGTATCACGTGACCAGCGGCCTGGACGAGAGCAGCGAGGCGATCCGCCCGGATCAGCGCTCGCGCACCACCGCCAACTGGGTGACCTCGCTGGGAGCGACCTACGCGCTGACGCCTGAAACCACCGCGCGCGTGCTGTTCTCCGAGGGGTACATCATGCCCACGCTGTTGCAGCTTTTTTCCGACAACTCGGCCGGGCGCGGCACGCTGACCTATGCCAATCCGGATCTGGCGCCGGAAACCTCGCGCAACCTGGAGCTGGGCCTGCGCCACCAGCACGAGGGCCTGTCTCTCGACCTCGCCGCCTACCACACCCGCGCCAACAACTTCATCACCAGCGCGCTGTGCACCGACGGGCGTCGCGGACAGTGCCCGGAAGGCGCACTCGCCGGCAGTTATCTCTACGTCAATGCCGACCGCGCGACCTCCTGGGGCGTGGAATTGATGGCCGACTACGCGATCCCCGACAGCGCGTTCACCGTCTACGGCTCTGCCGCGTGGGCGCATCGCAAGCTCGACCTCAAGCTGACTGCGGAATCATTTGACGACTCCAGCCTGCCGCGCCTGAGCAGCCGTGTCGGCCTGCGCTATGACGACATCTTCGCCAACCACGACCTCTGGGCCGATCTCTTCCTGCGCGGCGCCACCGATTCGCGCCAGATCCTGGTGGCCGACGGCTCCAATACCCACGCCCAGCACGGCCAGTATTTCGCCGGCTGGGGCACGCTCAATCTTTCGACCGGCGTGGCACTGGGCGAAAGCCGTCGGCAGACCCTGAGCCTGCATCTGGAAAACCTGCTCGACAGGAGCTACCGCACCTCGGTGGATGAGCTTCCCGCGATGGGTCGCAACGCCGTGCTGACCTTCCAGGTGGCGCTGTAAGAGCGCGCCACAGGGCGTGTTCCGCACGGCGCCTCGACGCGCCAGTTGCGCAAACCACAGACGAAGGCCGGACGGGTTCCGGCCTCCTGTCCGTTCGCGATCTGCGGACCCAGGTCGTCGCGGAACAGGCCACCGGGGCGCGTGACCCAGTCTTGCGGCAGGCACAGATCCATCACGCCTCCTCCATCGAATCGCGTGTACGCAACAAGGCGAGTGCGACGAAGCCAAGCGCCAGCGTCCGGCCAAGCCAGTCTCCTGCCCGGCCCGTATCGGGCGCATCCGCAGTCGCAACGGCTGGAATCGAGGAGTTCATCGCCTGTGGCGATGCCGTGGTGAATGCTTGTTGCGACTGAGTCGCGTCATCTCCCGTCACGAAGGCCAACTGGTTCGCCAATGCCGGCGCATCGCACCGCGCCTTGGCGCCATCGTCGACCGGCACGACGGCCTCCGCTTCGAGCGCACCGGCCTGCGGGGTGCCCAAGGCCAGCAACAAGGTGCCGGCACCAGCGAAACATCGGGCGCGGGAGCGGAACAGGACCGGCTTGCGGGTCAGGCGTTCGAGGCGATGCATGGCGGTCTCCTGCGCGAACAAGGGGTCCGCGTGTGCTGCCATGAAACCGCGCCTCGCGGACATCGACGCGACGGGTTGCGGCCGGTGTCGCGACGAAATCTGGCGTTTCACGGGCAACACGTTGTTGCCGCCGGAACACGCACCTATCCTCCAGTCTTGTGAATCCCGCGTACCCCTGCGCACCCAGCACGGAGCCTCGCCCCATGTCCCGAACCATCGCCATCGTCGAGGATGAGCCCGCGATCCGCGCCAACTATGTCGATGCACTCACCCGCTACGGCTACCGGGTCGCGGCGTTTGCCGACCGCATCCAGGCGCAGCAGGCGTTCGCACTGCAGTTGCCCGACCTTGTCATCATCGATGTGGGGCTGGGCGACGAGCCGGAAGGCGGTTTCGACCTGTGCCGTGAACTGCGTGCACGTTCTGCGGGATTGCCGATTCTGTTCCTGACCGCGCGCGATTCGGATTTCGATGTGATCTCGGGCCTGCGCCTGGGCGCGGACGACTATCTCACCAAGGACATTTCCCTGCCCCAGCTCACCGCGCGGGTGCAGGCGTTGTTTCGTCGCACCGACGCGCTGCGCTCGCCGCAGGCACGCGAAACGGTGATCGCGCTGCGTGGCCTGCGTCTCGAACTGGAACGCATGCGGGTGACATGGAACGGTGAGGAGGTTCCGCTCACCGTGACCGAGTTCTGGATGGTGCACGCCCTCGCCCACCGCCCCGGCCACGTCAAATCGCGCGAGCAACTGATGCGCGAGGCCCAGATCGTGGTGGACGATGCGACCGTCACTTCGCACATCAAGCGCATGCGCAAGAAGTTCGTGGCGCTCGACCCGGCCTTCGACGAAATCGACACCGTGCACGGCGCCGGCTATCGCTGGAAGCCCTAGAAGATTTCCGAGCATGTGCAAAGTGCGGAGCACGCTCCGCACCTACGGTGATTGCGTGCAAAGCAAGCCCGGCACCGAGGTCCATTTTGTTGCGGTGCAGATTGCATGCGCCGGCGTATGGTCATCTACTGCGCGCTGCTTCGGATCAAGGGGTGCAGGCGACTGCGATCCGGACGCGCCGCGCCGGCTTGTTCCGGTTGATCATCCAAGGGGTTTTTCGGGGATACATCATGCAGAAACACGCACTCGTTCGTGCCGGGCGTACGCTCGGCACCGCCATCGCCATGGCTCTCGGGCTCAGTCTGGCCGCAACCGCGCAGATCGTGCCCAAGCAGCTTTCCGGCCCACCGTCCGACTTCGACTCCATGCGTGCGCCCGATCCCGTCGAGGCGGCGATCCTTTCCCGCAGCGCACTGGTGCCGGTATCGATGGTCGCCAAGAGTGGCGGCGGCATCGACTGGGCCACCAGCATCCCGGTCGAGGGCGCATCGCTGCGCTTCGCGCTGCTGACCCCGGGCGGCCTTCCCTGGCAGGTTGCAATGACCGGCCCGGCGGGGCAGACGTTGAACGCCACCGACACCGCAAAAAGCGCGAAGGTCTCCAGCTTCGGCATGGAGGGTGCGCAGGTGCCGGCCGACATGTACAGCTTCGACAACCTCGTGCCCGGCAACTGGAGGATCAACCTCTCCGGCTCGGCGAAATCCGCGACCCAGGGCTTCCTGCTGATCGAAGGTGACGGCGCCACCGAGCTTGCCTCCTATCCCAGCCACAACCGTCAACTGGTCGGCCAGCCGATCGGTTTGACCGCACAGCTGACCCGCACCGATGCATCCGACCAGGCCATCACCGGCGCCGCCGCGGGCCGTATCGAGCGTGCCGAACTGGTGGTCACCTCACCCGCGGGCAAGGTGGAACGCTATCCCATGTTCGATGACGGGCTGCATGACGATGGCGTGGCCGGCGATGGCATCCACGGCGCCACCTTCATTGCCGCCGAGGCGGGCAACCATGTGGCCCAGGTGATCGTCGAGGGCACCGATGCGTTGGGCAACCGCGTGCTGCGCACCGCCGAGCACCTGATGCCGTTTGCATCGCCATCGATCGCACTGGCCGGCTCGCGTGCCACCGCGGTGGCCGCCAAGAGCTCCGGCGCGACCCGTCTGGCCATCAATGTGCCGGTCAGCGCGGCGAAAAACGCATCGCACTACCGCAGCTATGCGGAAATCTGGGGCCGGGATGGTGCCGGCAACGCCGTGCCAGTGGCCTGGGTGGGCGGCATGGTGACGCCCGAAGCGGGCAATCTTGCCATGGGGCTGGATGAGCGCTGGGTGGCGAAGTCCGGGGCGCAGGCGCCCTTCGAGCTGCGCAACCTGCGTATCGAAGACCCCGACACCTCGGTGACGCTGGCCTCTTCCGAACGCATGGGGCTCACCCTGCCGCCACTGCGCACCCGCGCCAAGGCCGGCGACATCGAGATCGACGAGATGATGACGATGGGCCCGCGCCCGAAGGATATCGTCCAGTCCAAGGGCACCGGCAAGCGCCTGCTGCTGGTGCACGGATACTGCTCGGGCGGGGTGTGGCCGACCGGCCAGTTCACCACCGCGTCCACCTTCCTGGACAAGAACCAGAACCGCAGCCACGACGCCTTCGCGCGTCTGATCCACAGCTTCGGCAACACCTGGAACTCCTACGGCATCGTGGCGCACAGCCAGGGCGGCGCGGCGGCGTTGCACCTGTACACCTA
>CAZTXX010000110.1:0-7411 GCA_964617405.1 uncultured Aquimonas sp.
CACACGCCGGAAGACGTGCAGCGGATGCGCGCCGCCGGCGTGCACGCCTTCCTGGTGGGCGAAGCCTTCATGCGCGCGCCCGACCCGGGCGTGGAGCTGGCACGGCTGTTTGGTTGAACCATCCCGTTCGATTTCACCCCATGTCGGAAAATACGCTCTCGCAGGCCGCCACGGCGCCGGTGCGAACCGGCAAGGCCGGAGGCGCGCGTTTCGACGTGCTGGCCGGGGTCAGCGGCGCGCACCTGCTCAACGATGTGATGCAGTCGGTGATCCTGGCGCTGTATCCGCTGCTGAAGGGTGAGTTCGACCTCGGTTTCTTCCAGATCGGCGCCATCACGCTGACCTTCCAGATCACCGCCTCGCTGCTGCAGCCGGTGGTGGGTGCGGTCACCGACCGGTATCCGATGCCGTTCCTGATGCCGATCGGCATGGCGTTCTCATTGGCCGGTCTGATGCTGCTGGCGGTGGCGCCGAACTACCCGTTGCTGCTGCTGGCGGTCGGCCTGATCGGTTGTGGTTCGGCCACCTTCCATCCGGAGGCCTCGCGCGTGGCGCGCATGGCCTCGGGCGGGCGTTTCGGGTTGGCGCAATCGCTGTTCCAGATCGGCGGCAACGCCGGCCAGGCGCTGGGCCCGACGC
Organism: uncultured Aquimonas sp.; assembly: GCA_964617405.1. GTDB lineage: Bacteria > Pseudomonadota > Gammaproteobacteria > Xanthomonadales > Xanthomonadaceae > Denitratimonas. Next base: position 640 of record CAZTXX010000110.1, read on the forward strand.
TGGCGGCGTTGGTGGTTCTCGGTTTCCACCAGCATGGGCGCGTGCAGGTGGCCTGGTTCGGGCTGATCGCGCTGCTGGCAATGGTGCTGCTGTTGCAGGTGAGCCGCTGGTACCGCGCACACCTGCGCCAACCCGCGAAGGCCGGCAACGGGCAGGCCAACGCGCGACTGCCACCCCGGATCGTGCATCGGACGGTGGCGATCCTGCTGGCGCTGATGTTTTCCAAGTTCTTTTATCTGGTCAGCATCAGCAGCTTCTACACCTTCTATCTGATCCACCAGTTCTCGGTGTCGGTGCATGCCGCGGCCAACCTGCTCGGGGTGTTCCTCGGCGCCATCGCCCTGGGCACCCTGATCGGTGGCCCGATCGGTGATCGCATCGGGCGTCGCCAGGTGATCTGGGTGTCGATCCTGGGTTGTGCGCCCTTCACCCTGCTGTTGCCGTATGTCGGCCTCGGCATGACGGTGGCGTTGAGCATCGTGATCGGCCTGCTGCTGGCCTCGGCCTTCCCTGCGATCATCGTGTATGCGCAGGACATGCTGAGCCACCGCATCGGCATGGTTTCGGGCTTGTTCTACGGTTTCAGCTTCGGACTGGGCGGCATCGGCGCGGCGGTGCTGGGCCTGCTCGCGGATGCCCACGGCATCGTCTTCGTCTACAAACTCTGCGCCTTCCTGCCGCTCATCGGCCTTTTGGCCATCTGGCTGCCGGATGTGCGCCCGCCGACAATGCGGGCTACAGCATCGGCGGCGGATCGTTGAACCGGCATCCGGGCTTTGCAGTCACTCACCCAGGCTCACCCATCTGTTGCAACACTGCAAAACAGTGAAACACGAGAGGTGGGCTGCGGGGTTTGGGGCCATAATCAGCGCTCCGTCTTCAAAGGACCGTGACGCTGAATCGCTTTTTCCACGCGCTCTGGGTGCTGGCGTGGCTCTTGCTGCCTTCGGTCGGTAGCACGGCACGGGCGCTGGACCCCGGGCACCACGTCAGCGAATACACCGTGACCGCCTGGACCATGGAGGAGGGCCTGCCCCACAACCTCGTCCAGTCCCTGGCGCAGGATGATGACGGCTACCTCTGGGTTGGCACCTGGGAGGGTGCGGCGCGATTCAACGGGCGCGATTTCAGCAACTTCGGCAGACAGGAGTTGCCCGAATTGCCGGCCACCGGCATCCGGGCCATCCTTCACGGTGCGGATGGTGCGCTCCTTTTCGGCACCGCCCAAGGCGGTGTGCTGCGCCTGGATGAGGGCGCATGGTCGGTACTGGCTTCGACGGTGGAGCAACACCTGCGAGTCATCAGCCTGCTGCGCGACGCCGAAGGCATTCTGTGGATAGGCACCGACCGCAGCCTCTGGAAACTTGCCCCCGACGGCAGCTTGAGCGACGTCGGCACCGCGCTGGCGCTGCCCGTGGGTACCGTGTTCAGCATGATCGCACTGGATCCAGGGCAGGTCCTGGTGGGCAGCGAACATGGCGTGTTCCTGCTCGGCCCGGAGGGTCTGGAGCCCTGGGGTGATGCGCATGGCGTCGCCGTTGGCGTTGCGCGTGCGCTGGTGCGCCGGCGTGACGGATCCGTCGTGGTCGGCGGTGACGGTGGCGCGGTCATGGTGACACCCGATGGCGGCATCACGACGATCGCCCATCGCCAGATCGAGGCGGCGCTGGAGGATCGTGACGGCGTGTTGTGGCTCAGTGCCTCGGGTGGCGGTTTGATGCGATACCACCAGGGCGTGCTCGATACCCTGGGAGTGGAACAGGGTTTGCTGGGCCGCGGCAGCCAGGCCCTGCTGGAAGATCGTGAGGGTCTGCTCTGGGTCGGCACCACCAACGGCTTGTACCGGGTATCCGATGCGCCGGCTTTCGGGCTCAACCGCAGTCGCGGACTTGGCGACGACTATCCGCGCACCATCCTGCGCCGGCGTGACGGCGAGCTCTACGTCGGGCACGCGCTGGGGCTGGACCATTGGGATGGATCCGAATTCCGGAGCGTCGAGCTCGGTGGTGAATCCTCCGTGCTGGCTCTGGCCCAGGCGGCCGATGGCGGGCTCTGGGTGGGAACCTACGATCGCGGTGTGCTCCATCTTCCACCCCATTCCGGAGCGGAAGCGGAGGTTCTCGAAGGGCAGGAGGCGCTGCCCAGCCATCATGTGCGCGCGCTGCTGGAAACCGCTGACGGGAGCCTTTGGATCGGCACCACCGGTGGCCTGATGCGGCATTGGCCCGATGGGCGCATGGAGCAGATCGAGACCCTGCACGGACGGTTTGACAGCTATGTTCGCGGCCTGGCACCAGCCCGCGATGGCGGCTTCTGGGCGGGCCTGGGCGATGGCCTGATGCGCTGGCACCCCGACGGCCGGGTGGAGCGCTGGGGTGCGGACGCGGAGTTCCCGGGGCATGGCAGCTTCGATGTGCTGGAGACCGCCAGCGGCACGGCCTTCATCGCCACCGACCAGGGCCTGCTGCGGTTGCGCGATGGCGTTTTCACCCGCTTTGATCGTCAGGCCGGACTGCCCAACGAGACCTTGTTCCGGCTGTTGCAGGATGCGTCCGGCGCCCTGTGGATTTGCAGCAACAGCGGCGTGTTCCGAATCGACGCCCGGCAGTTCAACGAGCTGGACCGGGGCACGCGTGAGATGGTTTCAGTCGATACGCTCGATCGAACCAGCGGCATGCCCAGCAGCCAGTGCAATGGTGGCAGTGGGCCGGCCGGCGACTTCGACGGGCAGGGCAGGTTGTGGTTGCCCACCGCGCTGGGTGTGGCGGTGATCGATCCGGTCGCGGCGGCGGCGCGCAGCCACCTGCCGGTCTCGGTGCGGATCGAACAAGTGGAAGTGGATGGCCGCAAACTGGCTCCCGATGGGCCACACGTGCTGGGTGCGGGTGCGCGCCGTGTGGTGGTCCGCTACATCGGCCTGCACCTGCGCGCGCCGCTCGCGGTGCGATACCGTTATCGCCTGCTCGGGTTCGACAGCAACTGGGTGGATGCCGGGAGCGCCATCGAGGCGGTCTACACCAATCTTCCCGCCGGGCCGTTGCGCTTCGAAGTGCAGGCCGCACTGGCGCCGGTGGACTGGCGCATCCAGCCCGATGGCCCGGTGGCCTCGGTGGAGTTGCAGCAGCTTCCTCCCTACTGGCTCAAGCCGTGGTTCATCGCCCTGATGGCGCTCCTGCTGGTGGCGTTGGTGAGCGGCATCGTGGTCTGGCGTTCGGCGCGGGATCGCCGTCGCCGGGTGCGCCTGAGGCGCATCATCGACGAGCGCACCCGCGAACTGAGCGAGAAGAACGCCGCCTTGCTGGAGGCCGGGCGCGAGCGTGAATCCCTGTTGCGCCAGCTCGCCCACCAGGCCACACACGATGCCCTCACCGGCCTGGCGAACCGTCGTGCCGGCAGCACGCGCCTGGCCAAAGCGGTACAGCAGGCGGAGGCCTCGGGGCAGCCGCTGTGCGTGGCGCTGATGGATGTCGACCATTTCAAGTCGATCAACGATACCCACGGCCACGCCATCGGCGACCAGATGCTCCGTCACCTGGCGACGCAACTGCTCGCGGTGGAGTGGCTGTCACGCGACGACGTGGTGCGCCACGGCGGTGAGGAGTTCCTGCTCCTCATTCCGGGCCTGGCACTGGAGGCCGCGAGCTTGCGGCTGCATGCGCTGGCCGCCGACATCGCTGCGGCCAGCTTGTCCTTCGATGGCGGCCGCAGCGTCACCAGCACGGTGAGCATCGGCGTGGCGCAGTGGCAGCCCGGCATCACGCCGGAAAAGCTCGTGGCGCAGGCGGATCGGTGCCTTTATCTGGCCAAGGCGCGGGGGCGCAACCGCGTCGAATCAGGCGATGGCTGAGGCGCGGCTGCGCGCAGGATTCATTCGGGATCCGGCAGCCGGTCCATCAGCACCACCACGGTCTTGCCGCGTGCGCGCAGCATGCCGCGTTCCTCCAGCTGCTTGAGCACCCGCCCGGCCATTTCGCGCGAACAACCCACGATGCGCGCCAGCTCCTGACGCGAGACACGCAGTTGCGTGCCTTCCGGATGGGTCATGGCATCGGGTTCCTGGCAAAGATCCAGCAGGGTGTTGGCGATGCGGTTGGTCACGTCCATGAAGGCCAGGCGGCTGGCCTTGCGCCCGGTGTGCAACAGGCGCCGGGTGAGCTGGCTGCCGATCGCGAACAGCAGGCGTGGGCACTCGTCGCGCAGCAATCCGGCCATCAGGGCCAACAGGCGCTCGTGGCTGATTTCCGCCAGCTCGCAGGCGGTGCGCGTGCGCAGGATCACATCGCGTTGCGGTGCAACCACGAAGATGCCCGTCTCGCCGACGAACTCGCCGGCGTTGATATAGGTCAGCACCAGCTCGCGCCCTTCCTCCTCCTCGCTCACCACGCTCAGCGAGCCGCTGATGACGTAATAGAGCGTGGTGGCGGAGTCGCCCGGGCGGAACACGTCGGTGCGTGCCGGGTAGCGCCGGCGGTGGCAATGCGAGAGGAATCGCGGGATCGTGTGCTCGGTGAGCGACAGCGAATCGGGACGCTGCAGCTTGCGCGTCGCGTCCTGCAAGGGGAAATGTGTCGGGGTCATGAGGATCTCGTGGATGCCGTCCAACGGCCTAGCTTAGGCGCGGCATCACACCCGGATCAATCCGTGCGGATAGTCACGATTTCACTCCCCGCGCGGTTTGCACGATAATTTGCCCGAACAAGTGCTCCTTTCCGAGGATTCCTCCGTTGGTCAAACCCCTGCCACGCCTGAAGCTCCAGGGCTTCAACAATCTCACCAAGGCCCTGAGCTTCAACATCTATGATGTCTGCTACGCCATCACCGAGGACCAGCGCCAGCGCTACATCGAGTACATCGACGAGGCCTACAACGCCGAACGCCTGACCCAGATCCTCACCGATGTGGCGGAGATCATCGGTGCCAACATCCTCAATGTCGCGCGTCAGGACTACGACCCGCAGGGTGCGTCGGTCACGATCCTCATTTCCGAGGAGCCGATCATCGACAAGAAGCAGGCCGGCAAGGAAGTGCTGGCCGGCGCGATGCGCGAGCACCTGGACGCCGACCACCTCGACGCCAGCGTCGTGGCGCACCTGGACAAGAGCCACATCACCGTCCACACCTATCCGGAAACCCATCCGCAGAACGGCATCGCCACCTTCCGCGCCGACATCGACGTGGCCACCTGCGGGGTGATTTCGCCGCTCAAGGCGCTCAACTACCTGATCGAGAGCTTCGAGTCGGACATCGTCATCGCCGACTACCGCGTGCGCGGCTTCACCCGCGACGTGAAGGGCAAGAAGCACTTCATCGACCACCGCATCAACTCGATCCAGGACTTCCTCGCCAAGGGCATCAAGAGCCGCTACGAGATGTTCGACGTGAACGTCTACCAGGAAAACATCTTCCACACCAAGATGCACGTGAAGGATTTCGACCTGGATACCTACCTGTTCGAGGAAAAGGCCAAGAACCTTTCCTTCAAGGAACGCCAGCGCATCGAGATGCAGTTGCGCCAGGAAGTGGAAGAACTGTTCCACGGCCGCAACCTGGATTGACCCGCGCGGCGCGGCGCACGCCGTCGGCTGGAATACGTGACGAGGGCCCGGCAATGCCGGGCCTCCGCCGTTGTGGATCGTTGATCGCGTGAAGCACTGACGCGGACGGTTTCATTCCACGCCGGGTGCCAGAAGCTTCTCGAAGCGCAGCGCGTCGCAACCGTCCTCGTAATAGCCGGGATGGCGTCCGAACTCGCGGAATCCCGCGTGCCGGTACAGGGCGATCGCAGCCGCGTTGTCGGCGCGCACTTCCAGGCGCAAGCGGTCGCATCCTGCCCGCAGCGCCTGCTCTTGTGCATCGATGAGCAGGGCGGCGCCGAGCCCGTGGCCGCGCCATGCCGGATCCACCGCGATCGAATACAGCCGCGCCACGGCGCTGCCACGGCGCAACAAGGTCAGGGCATAAGCGGCAAGCGTCCCCTTGAACATCGCCACGCGCAGGCGCGCCCGTGGCGAGGCCAGATGACGGCGAAACTGGCGTGGTGAAAGCCGGTCGCCGGGGAACATCGCCTCCAGCGCGAGCAGAGCGGCAAGATCGGCGGGCCGCGCACGGCGCAGCAGGATCGAAGTGGGCGCTGGGCGGGCCATGAATACGGTGCAACCGTCATGCGTACCGCGCCATTGCGGCGCGGTGATTCTGTCAGAATCCGCCTCGTTCCGCGCCCTTCGGCGCTTTCGGGCCTGCCATGAGCCGCCTCGTCATCGTTGTCGAAAACCCCGCCGACTGGGGTTCGTATTACCCATCCGAAGACGTTGTTTCCGCCACCGACTACCTGCAGAACAGTGGCGCCGGCCATGGCGAGGAGCGCGTGCAGGTCATCAACCTGTGCCGCAGCTACCGCTATCTGGGCGTGGGCTACTACGTCTCGCTGCTGGCCGAGGCGCGCGGGCACCGCGTGATCCCCTCGGTGCGCACCCTCAACGACCTGCGCCGACGCTCGCTGTACGGCTTCGACTTGGACGACCTCAACCATCGCCTGGGCAAATACCTGCGCGACCGCGGCGAATCGGCTGACTTCAGCATCGGCGTCTACTTCGGCCACACCCGACACGAACCTCTGGCCGAGCTGGCGCGCCAGGTGTTCGAGGCGTTTCCGTGCCCGATCCTGCGCATCGAATTCGAGCGCCAGCGGATATGGCAGATCAGCGCGATCCGGCCGGTCAGCTTCAACACGCTCGACGAGAGCCAGGAGGACGTCTTCGCCTCCGCGCTGGAC
>CAZTXX010000111.1:0-7409 GCA_964617405.1 uncultured Aquimonas sp.
GCGCGGGTCATGATGATCTCGCGGTAGCGCTGCTGGTCCATGGCTTGCGCCAGGCCCGCGGCCAGTGCGAGCAGGGTCTTGCCGGTGCCGGCGGTGCCGAGCAGGGTGACGAAATCGATGTCCGGATTCATCAGCGCGTTGAGCGCGAAGTTCTGCTCGCGGTTGCGCGCGCTGATGCCCCAGACCTGGTGCCCATGGCCGGAAAAGTCGTCGATCACCTGCAATACGGCGCGCGTGCCATCCACCTGCGCCACGCGCAGTTCCAGCGCTTCTTCTCCGGGCAGGTAGAGGAACTGGTTGGGATGCCAGTCCTCGTCCGGCTGGCGCTCCACCTCGTAGAAGGTGTGGCCGCGCTCGGTCCAGGAGTTCAGGGTGTGCTCGTGGCGGTTCCAGAAATCGGCATCCAGGGCTGCCGCGCCGCTGTAGAGCAGGCTGAAGTCGTCCAGCGCCCGATCGTTCTCGTAGTCTTCGGCCGGCAGGCCGGCGATGCGCGCCTTGATGCGCAGGTTGATGTCCTTGGACACCAGCACGACCTCGCGGTCGGTGCGCTCCGCGCGCAGCGCGAGGATGGCCGAGAGGATCTGGTTGTCCGGCGCGACCTTGCCGAAGCTGTGTGTGGTTTCCGGGCTGCGGGTCTGGAACAGCAGGGTGCCGTAGCTGTCCGCCGCGCGCAGTTGCAGGCCTTCGGGCCGGCGCAGCCGCAGGCCGGTGGCGACGCCGTTCTCGTCGCCGGCCTCGATCAGTTCATTGATGAAACGGCTGACCTGACGGGCATTGCGGCTGGACTCGCTCATGCCCTTCTTGTTGGCGTCCAGCTCCTCCAGCACCGTCATCGGCAGGAACACGTCGTGCTCCTCGAACTTGAACAGCGCAGTGGGGTCGTGCATCAGCACGTTGGTGTCGAGTGCGTAGATGCGCCGGTTCGAAGTCATCGCCATTCCTGCTGGGCCGGGGATCAGTTTTTTGCCTTCAAGGCGTCGAGTACCGCGGCTGCGTGGCCGGGCACCTTGACCTTGCGCCAGGCCTCCACCACCTGTTGCCGCGGGTCGATCAGGAAAGTGCTGCGCTCGATGCCCATGACCTTGCGCCCGTACATGTTCTTTTCCTTGATGACTCCAAAGGCTTGGCACAATGCCTCATCGGTGTCGGAAACCAGCGGGAAGGACAGGGATTGCTTCTCGATGAAGTTCTGGTGCGATTTCACCGAATCGCGCGACACCCCGAGGATCCTGGCACCGGCGGCATCGAATTCGCCGGCGAGATCGCGGAAGTCACCGGCTTCGATGGTGCACCCCGGGGTGCTGTCCTTCGGGTAGAAATAGAGCACCAGCCAGCGGCCGGCGTAGTCGGACAGCCGCTTCGCGCCACCATCGGAAAGCGTGAGGGGAAGGTCGGGCAGGGTGTCACCGGGTTCGATCATGGGTTCAGAACTTCATCGGGTCGAGGATCGCGTCCAAGTTGAGGTGGTCGCAGAATTCCAGGAAATCGTCGCGCAGGGCTGCGATGTGCATCGAGGACGGGATGCCGACGGTGAGCTGGGCCGAGAACATGTCGGCGCCGGTCTGCATGGCGCGGTAACGCGAGCTGTGCAGGTTCTCGATGGTGATGCCCTGGCGGTCGAAGAAATCTGCCAGCTGGAACAGGATGCCCGGCTTGTCGGCGGCGATCACTTCCACCAGATAAGGGAGAAGGTCGCTCTGCGGCGCCTTGGGCCCCGTGCGGTACCAGACCACGCGCAAGCCGTCCTCGCGCTCCAGCCGCCCCAGGCTGGATTCCAGCTTGGCCACCGCATCCCAGGAACCCAGCGCGAGCGCGAGCACGGAGACGTCGCGCCCGAGTGTGGAGAGGCGCGCATCAATCAGGTTGCAGCCGCTGTCGGCAATGCGCCGGGAGATCGCCAGCAGGGGTGAATCCGGGTGCGTTGCAAAGGCATTGATGAGAAGGAAGTTCTCGTTGGTGTTGGGGCGTTGCTGAGGGTCGGTCAAGGCGACATTCCGACTGAAAAGCGCGCGGCGCGCGCGGGAGCGGCACGGCGCTGGCTGAAAGGTTCGCCAACGCGCGGCCAGCATACTTGCCTGCGCTTCGCGGCGGCAAGTAACATCCACGACTCCTCAGCCGTGGCCACACTCTTGCGATTTTCCGGTTGCATCACCGCGCTTGCGACGCCCTTTGAAGCATCCGGGGCACTTGATCTGGCGGCTTGGCGAACCCTGCTGGAAGCGCAGTTGGCCGGTGGCGTCGACGGTGTCGTGGTGGCTGGCTCCACCGGCGAGGCCGCGATGCTGGAGGCCGGCGAGTTCGAGACACTGATCGGCACGGCGGTTGAAATCCTCGGTGGACGCCTGCCGGTGCTGGCTGGTGCTGGCCTGTCGGGCACGGCGGCCACCATCAGGCAGTGCCTTCGCGCGCGTGCCGCTGGCGCGCATGCCCTGCTGGTGGCGGCACCGGCCTACGTGCGGCCCACCCAGGAGGGCATGCAACGGCACTTTGAAGCCGTGGCCGAAGCGTTGGATGCCCCCGTGGTGCTCTACAACGTGCCTTCGCGCACCGCGGTCGACCTTGAACCTGGGACCGTTGCCCGGCTGGCACACGACCCGCGCATCGCGGGCATCAAGGAAGCACTGCCGGATGTCGACCGCATGGCGGCGCTGTTGCGCTTGCGCTCGCCGACATTCGCGGTGCTCGGAGGCGACGATGGCAGTGCCCGCGCCGCCCAGTTGGCCGGTGCCGACGGGGTGGTGTCGGTGGCTTCGAACCTGGTGCCGGCAGCCTGCACGCGATTGTCCGCGCTCGCACGCGCGGGCACAGCGGACGAGGCATTGGCACTCGATACCGAACTTGCTCCGCTGTACCAGGTCTTGGCGCTGGAGCCCAACCCGATCCCGCTCAAGGCCGTGCTGGCTGAACTTGGGCTGTGTGGGGATCGTTTGCGGCTGCCGCTGCTGCCGTTATCCTCCCCGCATCGCACCGCCGCCGTCGCCGCGGCCCGGGCGGCGCGCGCGCTTGAAGCGCGTTTTTTCCCGCAGGGTGTGCGTCAAGACGCACGCCCGGCCCCCTAATCACGCGGAACCCTGGAGTGGCACCCCCCATGAGCAGTTTTGTTGACAATGCGCGTCTCCCGATCCTGGCGATAGTGGCGGTTGCGTTGCTGGCCACCTCCGGCTGCAGCTGGTTCCGGTCCAAGACCGGCTATGAACTGAGCCCTGAGTCGCGCCCCCTGGAAATTCCCCCCGACCTGGATGCGCCGAACACCGGTGCGGGCCTGGTGATCCCTGCAACCCGGACGGCGGCTGTGCCGGTGGCGGCCCAGGCATTCACCGTCTCGGACACCCCGACCAGCGCCTTCGGACGGGTGGGAATCGCGCTGCAGCGCATCGAAGGGGTGACCATCAGTGATCGCGCCCAGCTTCTGGGTGTCTACACGGTGGACTACGAGGGCGAGCGTTTCCTGATCCGCATCACCGAAGACGGCAGCGGCGCGCGCATTGCCGCGGTGTCGCAGGACGGTCGCGAAATCAACAGCGGTGCCGGTGCCAGCCTGCTTGGCCTGTTGCGCCAGCGTTTGGGGTGATCGCGCCGCGCCGCGCGCCGCTGATCGGGCGCGGCAAGCCTCATGCCGGTTGATCTGCTCGCGCTGGGCGCCGCCTTCCTCGCCGGCCTGGTCGGCAGTGTGCACTGCGTGGCCATGTGTGGCGGCATCGCCACAGGCTTCGCGCCTTTCGGCGCTGATCGCAAGGCTGCCTTGCGATCAGCCCTGACCACCAATTTCGGCCGGGTGACAGGCTACGTCCTCGCCGGCGTGATCGTCGGCGGGCTGGGTCATGGCCTGGTCGCGGTATTCCGCATGGAGGGCCTGGCGTTCGCGCTGCGTGCCCTGGCGGGTGTGGTACTGATCCTGATCGCCCTGCGCGCCTTGGGCGTGGCCGGGCATTTTCGCGTGCTTTCAGCTGCGGGAGATGTGCTGTGGTCGATGGTCAGGCCCTTGCAGTCGCGCCTGCTGCCCGCCAATACCTTCCCGCGCCGTTTCGGCCTCGGGATGATCTGGGGCTGGATGCCCTGCGGATTGTCGGGCACCCTGCTCACGGTGGCGTGGTTGCAGGCCTCGGCGCTGGGTGGCGGGGCGGTGATGGCGGCATTCGGCCTCGGGACCCTGCCGGCCATGCTGCCCCTGTCCTACAGCGGCTCGCGCTGGCTGGCCCGCCCGGGCCAGCGCAAGCTGGCCGCCATCGGCATGCTCGTCGCCGGCCTGGTCACACTCGCCGCCCCCTGGCTGATGCAGGTGCCCGCCCTGCATGGCGCGCTGGCGGCGTTGGGTTGCCTGCCGCCCGGGCGTTGATTCCACCGTGCTGAAACCCGCGCGAAGCGCAGCGGGGTATTGCGGGGATTCTTGAGCCGCGTGATGTGCCCGTTTGACACATCGCAAGACGCGGGTGTTGGTTTTTGGTTAAATCCGCATCTTGTTGCTTCCCTCAACGTCGACAAGGCGGGCCCCATGTTCCATTCGGTCGAACGAACCACCCTTTTCCTTGCAGTGACCTTGGCCCTGACGGGTCTGTCTGGTGGCGTGGCCCAGGCGCAGGATGCGGCGAGCGGCTCCCGGGCGGCCGATGCCCAACGTCTGGACAGCGTGACCGTGCTTGGCTCACGCCGCTACGATCGAAGCTCCGACACCGACTCCCCCGTGCCCATCGACGTCCTCCCGATGGAAGGGGCGGCCACGCGCGGCGGCAACTTCGACCTGACCGAGCACCTCCAGTACGCCACGCCCTCGTTCACCTCGGGTCGCCAGACCGGCGCCGACAACACCGACTCGGTGGACAACGCCGCGTTGCGCGGCTTGGGTACGGACCAGACCCTGGTACTGGTCAATGGCAAGCGCCTGCACTCCAGCGCCCTGGTCAACCTGTTCGGCGTGCGCAATCGCGGTGCTTCGGGCGCCGACCTCAACACCATTCCGCTGCTGGCGATCGAGCGGGTCGAAATCCTGCGCGACGGCGCAGCGGCCCAGTACGGCTCCGATGCCATCGCCGGTGTCATCAATCTGGGCCTGAGGCGCGACAAGGGCTGCGAGCTGGTGGCCGGCTATGGGCAGTATTCGCGTGGCGACGGCGAGACCTGGATCGGATCGAGCTACTGCGGCTTCGGCATGGGCCGGGATGGCGTGCTGGCGCTGACCGCCGAGTATCAGGACCGCGGCCGCTCCAACCGCGCCACGGCTGCGGATCCGCACCGCATCATCGGTGACACCAAGGTCCAGAACAGCACGATCTACCTCAACGGCGAGCTGCCGGTCGGGCAGAGTGCGCAGCTTTATTTCAACGGTGGCATCCAGAACCGCGACGCGTCCTCGTCGGCCTGGGGCCGCGGCGGCATCGGCTCCGACGACATCCCCTCACGCAACTCCGAGGCGATGTACCCCGACGGCTACGCGCCGCTGATCGATGCCTACGTGCAGGATCGCCACGGCACCGTGGGCGTGTGGTGGATGGCCAATGACTGGCGCATCGATCTGTCCCAGACCGCGGGCTACAACCGCCTGATGGACACCATCCGCAACACCATGAACGCCTCGATCGCCAACCTCGACCTGGAAAATGGCGGCGCGGGAATCAGCCCCAGCGTGTTCGACGCTGGCGGCTTCTCGTTTGCGCAACAGACCACCAACTTCGACGTGTCGCGCTTTTTCAGCGGCTGGCGCAGCGGCCTGAACCTGGCCTTCGGCGCCGAGTTCCGCCACGAGAACTACAAGATCTACGCCGGTGAAGAGGGCTCCTGGAAGGACTACGACGGCCCCGGCGGCGGCAACGCCGGCAGCCAGGGCTTCCCCGGCTTCCAGCCGACCGACGCCACCAGCAAGAGCCGCCACAGCTGGGCGGCCTATCTGGACGTGGAGACCAACTGGACCGAGCGCTTCGTGACCGACCAGGCGATCCGCTTCGAGGATTACAGCGACTTCGGCTCGACCGTCACCGGCAAGCTGTCCGCCGGCTTCCGCGCCAGCGAGGATCTGCTGTTGCGTGGTTCGACGAGTACCGGCTTCCGCGCCCCCTCGCTGCAGCAGCGTTACTTCTCCTCGACCTTCACCGACTTCGTGGTCGGCATCCCGGTCGACGTGGTGCTGGCGCCCAACGGCGGCATGGTGGCCAACGCCGCCGGTATTCCCTCGCTCACCGAGGAAAAGTCGCAGAACTTCAGCCTCGGCTTCACCTGGAAGCCGACCGACGCGCTCTCGGTGACGCTGGACGGCTACCGCATCGACATCGACGACCGCATCGTGCTCAGCGGCCGCTTCCAGGATGACGACCCCAGCATCGGCGACATCCTGAGCGACCTGGGCGTGGGCGAGGCGCAGTTTTTCGTGAACTCGGTCGACACCCGCACCCGCGGCATCGACCTGACCATCAACCACGAGGCCACGCTCGGGCAGGGCACTCTCAACACCTTTTTCGCCTTCAACCGTGGTTCCACCAAGGTGAAAAAGGTCAACACGCCGCCGAACCTGATGGGGCGCGAGGAATCCCTGCTGGAAGAGCGCGACCGCCTCTTCATCGAAGGCGGCTCGCCGCGGTCCAAGGCGGTGCTCGGGTTTGACTACGCGCTGGGAAGCTGGGAAACGGACTTCAAGGTGATCTACTTCGGGCCGATGACTCTGGGTACCTTCTCCGGCCCGCCGGTACCGAACCAGAAGTATGCGGCCAGGACGTCGGCTGACCTGGCAGTTACCTACAGTTTCACCGATCGCGCGAAGCTGACGCTGGGCAGCACCAACCTGTTCGACACCTCTCCCAGCCGCCAGGATCCGGACGAGACCGACAACGGTTACATCTACGAAGGCGTGCAGTTCGGCATCAACGGCCGGGCCTGGTTCACGCGCTTCATTTACGAGTTCTGATCCAGCCGCTGGCCGGAACGAAAGAGGGCGCCCTGCGGGGCGCCCCTTTTTTTGCGCGGCGCTCGCCGGCTCAGTATCGGTAGTGTTCGGCCTTGTAGGGGCCGTCCACCGGCACGCCGAGGTAGTTGGCCTGTTCCTGCGTCAGGCGGGTGAGCTTCACGCCGATCTTTTCCAGGTGCAGGCGCGCGACTTCCTCGTCGAGCTTCTTGGGCAGGATGTAGACCTTGTTCGCGTACTCGCCCTTCTTTTCCCACAGGTCGATCTGCGCCAGGGTCTGGTTGGAGAAGGAGTTGCTCATCACGAAGCTGGGGTGGCCGGTGGCGCAGCCCAGGTTCACCAGGCGGCCTTCGGCCAGCAGGAAGATGCTGTTGCCGCCCGCAAAGGTGAACTTGTCCACCTGCGGCTTGATGTTGACGGGTTTCACACCGGTCAGCGCCTTGAGCGCATCGACCTGGATCTCGTTGTCGAAGTGGCCGATGTTGCAGACGATGGCCTGGTCCTTCATCGCCTGCATGTG
>CAZTXX010000112.1:0-7366 GCA_964617405.1 uncultured Aquimonas sp.
ACGCGGTTGCCGCTCCAGTTGTGGAAGTACTCGTGGCCGATCACCGATTCGATGGCGATGAAGTCCTCGTCGGTGGCGGTGTCGATGTCGGCGAGGATGTAGCGCGCGTTGAAGATGTTGAGGCCCTTGTTCTCCATCGCGCCCATGGTGAAATCCTGGGCGGCGACGACGTTGAAGACCGAAAGATCGTAGGCGCGCCCGAAGCGGGTTTCGTCCCAGGCCATCGCGCGCAGTACGGCGCCCAGCGCGTATTCGCAACGCGCCACATCGCTGCGCGCGGCCCAGACGTTCACCTCGACCTGGCGGCCTTCCATCGTGGTGAAGGCTGCGCTCACGCGCTCCAGATCCCCGGCGACGATGGCGAACAGATAGCTCGGCTTGGGGTGCGGGTCGTGCCAGCGTGCGAAGTGCCGGCCGCCGTCGAGTTCGCCGGCTTCCACGCGGTCGCCATTGGCCAGCAGCACAGGGAAGCGTGTGCGGTCTGCCACCAGGGTGACCTCGTAGGTGGCCGAGACATCGGGCCGGTCGATGAAAAAGCTGATGCGCCGGAAGCCCTCGGCCTCGCATTGGGTGAACAGCGCGCCACGGCTCAGGTACAAGCCTTCGAGCCGGGTGTTTTTCTCCGGATGGATGCGCACCACGGTGCGCAGCGTGCATGTGGGCGGAGGGTCGGCGAGGGTCAGCCCGGTGGCATCGAGGGTGTATTCGTCGACTGAAAGGCTGCGTCCGTCGAGTGTGATTTCGAGCAGCTCCAGGTCCTCGCCGTCGAGCCGCAGCGGATGGGCGGGCTGACCCGGATCGGCCCGCAGCTGCAGGGTGGAGGTGACGCGCGTGTCCGCGACATCGAGTTCGAATTCCAGGCTGACGTGGGTGACGCGCCATGCGGGCGGGCGATATTCGGCCAGGCGGACGACCGGGTCCAGGGAGAGGTTCATTGCGATTCCGAAGGAGGAGTGCGGGGGCGACCGCGTGTCCATCGTGCGATGGCGATGCGGCGCGATCGCGGATACTACCCACATGGGGGGCAGGGGTGGAAAAGCAATGTCCGGATGTGTGCTGCTCCGTGCGTTGCGTCCCGCGATAAGCTGATGCGTGGCTTCCACAGTGCTTCGATCATGACCCCGGCAGATATCGCTTTTCCCGACCTTGACGCCATCCGTGATGCGGCTGCGCGCATCGCGCCCCATGCGCACGTGACCCCGGTGTTGCGCAGCGCTTCACTCGACCGGGTCGCGGGCGCCGAGCTCCACTTCAAGGCCGAGCACCTGCAGCGCGTGGGCGCGTTCAAGTTCCGTGGTGCCTGCAATGCGGTGTTCTCTCTGGATGAGGCGAGCGCGGCGCGCGGCGTGGTGACGCAATCCTCCGGCAACCACGGTGCCGCCATCGCATTGGCCTGCCGGTTGCGCGGCATCCCCGCCACCGTGGTGGTGCCGCGCAGCGCCCCGCGGGTGAAGCTGGCGGCCATCGCGGATTTTGGTGCGCGCATCGTGTCTTGCGAGGTCTCGCAGCACGACCGCGACCGGGTCACCGCGCAGGTGTTGGCCGAAAGCGGTGGCGAGCTGATCCATCCCTTCGATGATGTGCGCGTCATCGCCGGGCAGGGCACGGCCACGCTCGAACTGATGCGGCAGGTGCCGGCGCTGGATGTGCTCGTCGCGCCGGTTTCGGGCGGGGGACTACTCTCCGGCACCGTGCTGGCAGCCAAGGCACTCGATCCGCGCATCGAAGTGTTCGGTGCCGAGCCGGAAGGCGCCGCCGATGCCCATGCCTCGCTGCAACAGCACCGTCGCATCACCGACATGAGCCCGGACACGATCTGCGATGGTTTGCGCGCGCATCTTTCCGAACGCACCTTCGCCATCCTTTCGCGTCATTGCGACGGCATCCTTCTGGCCAGCGACGACGAGGTGCGGGCGGCGATGCGGCTGATCTTCGAACGCACCAAGCAGGTGGTGGAGCCGTCCGGCGCGATGCCGTTGGCGGCGTTGCTGCGTGCGCGCGGGCGTTTTGCCGGCAAGCGCGTGGGCCTGATCCTCAGTGGCGGCAACCTCGATCTTTCGCCGCTCTTCCCGACGGTGGATGGCGCGGGGCCTACGGCGCCGGTGTAGGGCGCGGGCCGATCGGGTCTTCGTCGTCCACGTCGTCCTCGAACGGCAACAGCGGTACGCCCATGTCCGAGCGGGTCTCGGCCACGGCTTCGGTGACGATCCGCTCGCGCAGACTGTGTTGCGAAGGCGCCGCCGTGTTGCGGCCATGGGTTTCGGCCAGGGCCTTGGCGTAGGCGCTGGCCGCTTCGGCGTCGCGATGCTGGGCGGCGTAGACGTGGCCAAGTTCCTCCCAGGCCGCGGCGCCGTGATCCAGAGCCAGGGCGCGTTGCAGGTAATCCTCGGCCTTGCCCCAGATCTGTTCGGCGCGGCACAGGCGCCCGAGGGTCACCAGCAGCGCCGGATCGTTCGGGTGTTCGGCCAGCCAGCCTTCGGCCATCTTCAAGGGTGAGCGCCCGCCACCGCGCGGCAGCAGGCCGTATACCGCCGCCAGCTCGGCCGACCAGTGGCGGCGCATGGCGTGCTCCACGGCGGCCACGGCGGCTTCGCTGCGCTCGCAGGCCATCGCGCGCCGCGCATAGGCGCAGACGACGCGCGAATCGGACTTGCGTGCACGCGACAACCCCTGCCAGACCTCGTCCAGTGCCGTCGCGTCCTCGGCTTGCCGCAGCGCGGCGGCGATGAGGCTGGTTTCGCGTTCGGCCAGTGCCTCACCTTCCAGCACCTTGCTGGCGCGCAGGCTGGGCAGCAGGGTGAGCGCTTCGCGCGCGCGACCGGTGTCGGCCAGCGCGTCGAGGTAGATTTCCAGCGCGCGGGGTGGCAATGCCGCAACGGGTTGGGCATCGAACAGGGCGGTGATGGCGCCCGATTCGCCCCGACGCTGGTGTTGGCGCGCGGCCAGCAGGGCCGCGATGATCGGGTCGCCGTCCACCGCGGCGCGGGTCAGGTATTCGCTGGCAGCGTCGGTGTCGCCGCGCGACTGCGCCGCCCGCGCGGCAGCCAGCAGAGCCGGCAGTCGATGGCGCGAATCGCTTGCGGCGCGCGACAGCAGGCGCTCGGCTTTCTGCCAGCGTCCTTCGTGCAGTGCCACCAGGCCGCCGGCCAGACGTTCACGCGCGGTGCGGGAGCGCCGCCGCGACCAGAAACGTGTGGGCAGGCGCAACAGACGGATCAGCGCCAGCAACAACGCCAGGGCCAGCAGCACGGCGGGGATCGCCACCACGAGCGTGGTCTCGATGCTGTAGCCGTGCGCGGCGATCTGGACATAACCCGGATCGGCGCTCACCACGCGCCACAGCCAGGCGCCCAGCAATGCCAGGGCCAGCAGGGTCAGGAAGGCCAGCAGCCGTCTCATTGCGCGTCTCCATCGCGTTCAAGCGCCGGCGTGGTGTCGCCACCGTCTTCGCTTTGCGCTGGCGCCGTCACGGGGCCCTCGTGCTCCACTGGCGCGTGCGTTTCAGGCGCGGGCATTGGCTGGGCCGGTGACTCGTCGGGCGGCGGCACGGGAGCGGTCGGGGTGGCAGGCGGTGGCAACGGCTGCAAACGCACCACGCTGCTGCCGACCTGGCGCGCGGCGCGCAGGCTGCGCAGCTCGCGCAAGGTGGCGCCCAGCACGGGGGGAGCGGGCAGCAAAGTGGCCTGGTGCAAGGCGGCGAGGCGCTCGCGCCAGTGCGCCACCGTGGGCGACTCCTGGTCGAACAGGTCACGGCTGGTGTTTTCGATCTGTTCGATGGCGCTGCGGAAGGCGGGTTCGTCCGGTCGAGCCAGCGCGGCCTGCGCCAGTTCGAATTGCAGGGTGAGCGCCGCGAGCGCTGCCTGACGCTGTGCCGGGCCGAGCAGGGTGGCCTGGGTGTCGATGCGACGTACGGTGACCAGCTGGGCCAGCATCTGCTTCATGCGCGAGCTGTCGGGCGTGGCCAGTGGCACTTCGCCTTCACGCGAGGCCGGCAAGCTGGCCAGTTGCGCCGCCAGTGCAACCAGTTCGGCGCGCAGGCCCGGGCGCGGATCGGGCGGCACGTCGCGCAGCTGGATCAATTCCTGCGCCAGCGTCTGGCGCAAGGTGGCCAGCGCCGGGTCATCCAGCCCCGCCAGCGCGCCTTCGGCCAGCGTGTAGGCCTGGATCGAAGCCGCCGCGTCGGCGTACAGCGCCAGTCGTTCGGCGCCCATTGAAAGCAGGAATTCGGCCTCGTTGAGACGCAGCAGGGCATCGCCGCCCAACCGGCTCTGGGACAAGCGGGCGACGGCGTCCTCCAGGAGCCCGGCGCGCTCGCCCATGCCGAGCACTTCCTCGCGCAAAACCTGGTTGGTGGCGTTGGAGGAGTCCAGGCGCTGCACCAGGCGCTGCTGCGCCTCGCGGATCTGGTCGAGGCTGCGCTCCAGGGCATCCAGACGCGTGTTGAAGCGTTCGTCCTGGAGTTGTACGCGTTCCTCGGCGGCATCGTGCCGCACACGGGCCTCTTGCAGCGCCAGCACGCCCCAGCGTGCCGCCACCGCGATCAGGGCGAGCAGCAGCAGGACCCAGAGCCAGCGCAACGAGGCACGTGGGCGCGATTCGGGTTCGGGGGAAGGCAGGGAGTCGAGTTCGCTGTCAGCCACGGCTGCATCTTCTGAATGAGCTCTTCACCATGCTACCGGAAGCCTGCTGTACCGGCATGCAGTTCGAGGGCATCGAGCATGGCGCGGTTGGTGGGGGCGGACGCGGTGATGACGCCGGAAAAACCACGGTCACGCGCCAGTTCCGCAAGGCGCGGGCTGCTGGCGACGGCCAGGCTGTCCAGAATGATCGCGCGTTGTTCTTCCGGCAGGGCGGCCAGCACGCCTTGCAGCGCCTCGCCGCTGGAAACCAACAGCGCGCGTGGCGAGTCGGCAGCATCCAGTGCCTTGAAATGCCGTCGGTCCAGGCGCGGCGCCTGGCGTTGGTACACATCGGCACGCCGTACCGTGCGCCCTTGTGCTGCCAAGGCCGCGGCGATCATGCCGCGACCGCCAGGCGCGGTGACCAGACCCACCGCGCCGCCGGCCTTGTGCCAGGCATCCAGCGCGAGCAGACCATCGGAATGCATCGCGTCCGGTGGCGGCATCGTGGCCTGCAGGCCGTGGCGTGCAAGCGCGCGCGTGGTACCGGCGCCCACGGTGAAGATCTTCGCGCGGGTCGTATCGCGCAGCGGCCTCAGATGCGCGGCGAATGCCACGGCGGCAGGACTGGTGAAGACCAGTACCGGGCAGGCCAGGGCCTGGTCGAGTGCCGCACGGGCGGCTTTCTGGTCGGGCATGACCGCCAGCGCGATGCCCGGCAAGGCCACGTGTCGCCCGCCACGCTGACGGGTCGCTGCGCGTGCGGCGGCCTGTTGCGATGCCGGACGCAGGCAAATGACGGACCAACCGGCAAGCGGCGGCATGACGGATCGGGTGCTCATCAGGCAAGCTTACGCGCTCTTCGCCACCAAAGCCCAACGTGGATATTGCCCGTACTTGCCATCCGATCATCCAGCGTCTGCTCTCTATGCCACCCACCCAGGCCATGGCACTGGGCTTTGCCGGCATGGATGAAGAAACCTTGCGACTTGCCGCGCCGTTGTCGGCCAATGTCAACGACAAGGGCTGCGCCTTTGGCGGCAGCCTGACCAGCGTGATGACGCTGGCGGCCTGGGCGCTGGTGTCGATCCGGCTGGAGGATGCCGGTCACCCCGCCGAGGTCTACGTGCAGGATTCGACGGTGCGCTATCTCGCCCCGCTTTACGACGACCTTGTCGCCAAGGCATGGCTCGGCGAGGGCCAGGCGTGGTCGGCGGTCATCGATACATTCGCCCAGCGCGGCAAGGCGCGCGCCTCGATGGAGGCCGAGATCCGCGATGCCGACGGCACGGTGTGCTGTGTGCTCAGCGGGCGCTTCGTGGCCTTGGCACCGCGCGCCTGAATCGGCACGGTGGCCGCGCCTGCCATCGTCACTTTTCCACGAAGGCGCGCTCGAAGACGTATTGACCGGGCGAACCGATGCGCGGGGCGACCTGAAAGCCGCGCCGGTCCAGGATGGCGCGGAAGTCGGCCAGCATCTGCGGGCTGCCGCAGATCATCGCGCGATCGTGCTCCGGATCGAGGGCTTCGATGCCGAGATCGGAGGCGATCCGCCCACTGTCGAGCAGATCGGTCAGTCGACCCTGATTTTGGAAAGGCTCGCGCGTGACAGCCGGGTAGTAGAGCAGCTGGCGGGAGATCATTTCGCCCAGGTATTCGTGCTGCGGCAGTTCCCGGGTGATGTGCTCGCGATAGGCCAGATCGCCGACGCCGCGTACCCCATGGGTCAGGATCACCCGCTCGAAACGCTCGTAGGTGTCCGGATCCTTGATGATCGACAGGAACGGCGCCAGGCCGGTGCCGGTGGACAGCAGGTACAGGTTGCGGCCCGGGTGCAGGTCGGAAATCAGCAGGGTGCCGGTCGGTTTGCGCCCGACGAGGATCTCGTCGCCGGACTTGAGATGCTGCAGGCGCGAGGTGAGCGGGCCGTGTTGGACCTTGATGGAGAAGAACTCCATCTCCTCCTCCCAGTTGGCGCTGGCCACCGAATAGGCGCGCATCAACGGCTTGCCGTCCACCGGCAGGCCGATCATCACGAACTGGCCGTTCTCGAAACGCAGACCGGCACCGCGCGTGGTGCGGAAGCTGAAATAGTCCTGCGTCCAGTGGTGGACATGCAGCACGCGTTCGACATCGAACGTGGACATGGGGAGCTCCATCAATGAAAAGACCCGGCGCGCAGGCCGGGTCCGATAGTTTAGCTGCACTGCAACACGCGACTTGAGCCGGATCAAACCCGGCGTGCGGTCGGTTCCAAGGGTTCAGTCGCCGATCCGGGCCTGCAGATAGATCTCGATCCCGAGCCGCTCGATCAGGTCGGCCTGGGTTTCCAGCCAGTCCAGGTGCTCTTCACCCGAGTGCAGAAGTTCGGTGAGGAGATCGCGGGAGACGTAATCGCCGGCCGACTCGCAATGGGCGATGGCCTCGCGCAGGTCGGTCAGTTCCTGGGTGACCCGGGTGCGGTTGCAGGCCAGGCACTCCTGCGGGTTCTCGCCGATCAGGATCTTGCCGAGGTTCTGCAGGTTGGGCAGCCCTTCCAGGAACAGGATGCGCTCGATCAACCGATCCGCGTGCTTCATCTGGCGGATCGACTCCTTGTAGTCATGCTCGTTGAGCTCCTCCAGCCCCCAGTTGCCGAACATGCGCGCGTGCAGGAAGAACTGGTTGATCGCGGTCAGCGCGTTGAACAGCGCCTTGTTGAGGTGCGCGAGGGTGGTGCGGTCGCCCTTCATCGGCCGGTCTCCTTA
>CAZTXX010000113.1:0-7324 GCA_964617405.1 uncultured Aquimonas sp.
GAGATCGCGCAGATCCTGGATGTTTCGCTGGCCACACTGGAACGCGACCTGCGCTTCGCACGGGTCTGGCTGGCAGCGAGGCTGGCATGAACACGGCGCTTCGCTGGGAACGCCTGCAGCAACTGTTCCACGCCGCCTGTGAGCTGCCACCGGAGGCGCGCGACGGTTTCGCACGCGACGCCGCGGCCGACGATCCGCAACTGCTGGTCGAGTTGCTGCGCATGCTTGAACTGGAGGGTCAGGCCACCGAGCGGGTCCAGAAACCCATGGTCAGTGTGCGCGAGCTGCTGGAATCCGCCGGCACCCTGCCCGAGGGCACCACCTTCGGTGCCTGGGCCGTCGAGCGCCCGCTTGGCCAGGGCGGCATGGGCGCGGTCTACCTGGTCCACCGCGCCGATGGCGTGTACGAGCGCCAGGCGGCGCTCAAGCTGATCCAGCGCCCGGCCATGGACGCCCGGCAACAGGCGTTCTTCGAAGTCGAACGCCAGACACTGGCGCAGATGCATCACCCGGCCATCGCGCAGATCCTCGATGCCGGCACCGATGCTGAAGGTCGTGCGTGGCTGGTGATGGAGTACATCGAAGGCGAGTCCATCTCGCGCTATTGCGAGCATCACGGGTTGGCCTTGCGCCAGCGCCTGGAGTTGTTCCTGCGGCTCTGCGACGGGGTGCAGCACGCCCACCAGAAGGGCGTCGTGCACCGTGACATCAAGCCCGCGAACGTGCTGGTCGAAGACATCGACGGGGTCGCCACACCGCGCCTGATCGACTTCGGAATCGCCGCGGGCATTGGTGACGCCGCGCAGCCTGCCGGCACTCCCGGCTACATGAGCCCGGAGCAGGCCGATCCACAGGGGCACTGCGACAGCCGCTGCGATGTCTACTCGCTGGGCGCCTTGCTCTACGAATTGACGGTGGGAAAAAAGCCGCCCACGGCAGACCCCGACTCGGGCACACCCACACCCTCGCAACAGCTGGAATCCCTGTCAGATGACGAACTGCGCCAGCAGGCGGAACGTTGCGGCGTGGCACCGACGACGCTGCTGCGCACCTTGCGCACCGACCTGGACTGGATCGTGCGCAAGGCCATGCAGCCCGATGCGGAACGGCGTTATGCCTCGGTCGCCCTGCTGGCGGGCGATGTGCAGCGTCATCTTGATGGCTATCCGCCAAATGCGGCGCCCCGCAACCGGATGCAGGCGGCACGCAAATTCATCGCGCGCCACCGTCTTGCCACCGGCGCCGCGCTGGCGGTGTTCATCGCCCTGTCCGGGGGCCTTGCGGCAACCCTCTGGGCCTTGGGCAAGGCCGAACGCGCGGCCAATCGTGCCCAGGTCACCGCCGAGTTCCTCGGCAGCGTGCTGTCAAGCGTGGATCCGGACTTTGCGCGCGAAATGGACAAGACGCTCATGCTGCGCGTGCTGGACGATGCCGCGCGTCGCGTCGCCACC
This sequence comes from uncultured Aquimonas sp., assembly GCA_964617405.1. Taxonomy (GTDB): domain Bacteria; phylum Pseudomonadota; class Gammaproteobacteria; order Xanthomonadales; family Xanthomonadaceae; genus Denitratimonas. The sequence goes on from CAZTXX010000113.1 coordinate 1,452, forward strand.
GAGCTGGCGGACGACCCGGAAGGCCAGTTTCAGGTGCAGTTGGTCATCGCCGAGAGCTACACCGCACTCGAGCTGCCGGAAAAGGCCCTGCCGCAACTACAAGCCGCCCGCGCCGGCGTCCTGCAGCGGCGGGGAAGCGAAAGCTGGGAGGCCCTGCAGGTGGCACAACGCCTTGGCACCGCCCTGGTGGATGCCGGCCACTACGAAGAATCGGAAGCGGTACTGCGCGAGGCCATCGCCATCGCTCATGCCAACCCTCGCATTGCCGGGCCAACCATCGAGGCCGACATGCGTTCGCGACTGAGCTGGACGCTGCGTCAGCGCAGCCAGCCGGATGAAGCAATCGAGGAAGCCCTGCGCGCCTACGACGAGCTCGAGGCCCGCGTCCCGGAAACCCACCCGCAACTGCTGGATGCGGGCCAGCGCCTGGCCATCCTGTTGAGCGATTCGGGAAAGTATGACGCCGCCATCGCGCTGCTCCAGGAAATGATCTCGCGGCGCGCCGAAGACCTGGGCTTCGACCACCCACGCGTATTGTCCATGCGATTGAGCCTGGCGGTGTTCCACCTGCAAAAGCGCGATTACGCCGGTGCCGAAGTGCTGCTCAAGGCGATGCTCGAACCGGTCGCCTCGCAGATCGGGGAACAATCGGACACCTTGGCCATGATCCACAGCAATCTCGGTGGCGCACTACGCCAGCAAGGCAAGGTGGCCGAGGCCGGCCCGCACTACCGCTACGCCATGGAGCACGCACTCCAGCACAAGGGGCCGGAAGCACCATTGACGCTGTTTACGCGCCACAACTACGCCAACTGGATGCTGGACAACGGCCAGGCACAGGAGGCCTTGGCCGAACAGCAAGCACTGCTGGGGCCCTACGAAAGGGTGTTCGGCCCGGACAGTGACGCCACTGCGGAAGTGTTTCGCGGTCAGGGATTGGCGCTGATCGCGCTGGGCCGCCTGGGCGATGCGCGGACCAGCCTGGAGCAGGCATTACGCATCAAGACTGCGCTGTACGGCGATGCCGAAGGCCCGCTCGCGCGGATACGCGAGTCCTTCCAGACCCTGGAAGCCGCCGAGGCCGCCGATACCCCGCACTGAGCATCAAGGGTCGAGGAATGCGCGCAATTTCCCGGCATCGAAAGGCCAATCCACCTCTGCCCCCGAATCACTGCGGTGCAACACCGGAACACGGCTGCCGTAACGCGCCTCGAGCAGCTCGTCGCCGTCGATGAAGACGCTATCGAAGTCCGGCACGGCCGCGGTCGCCAGCACTTCCAGGGCCAGATCACACAGATGGCAGTCATCGCGTTGGTAGAGGATCCAGTGCATACCGTGTCGTACTGATGAAAAGCCGGGGGATTGCCTAGAATAGCCGTCCTTGTCAGGAGTCGAGCACCATGGCTGTCAGTACCTTCGATCTTTTCAAGATCGGCATCGGCCCGTCCAGTTCGCATACCGTGGGCCCGATGCGCGCGGCGGCGCGGTTCGTCGATCACCACCTGAAGGACACCGGCCTGATCAAACGCGTGGTGCGGGTGCGTGCCGAAGTCTTCGGCTCGCTGGCGCTCACCGGGCGCGGCCATGGCACCGACAAGGCGTTGATGCTGGGCCTGGAAGGCCACGAACCCAATCGCATCGATCCCGATATCGTGCCCGCCACGCTGGAGCGTATCCGCGGCGAGAAGGCATTGATGCTGGGTGGCAGCCACCGCATCGATTTTGATGATAAGCGCGACCTTGCGATGAACAAGCGCCAGAAGCTGCCCTTCCACACCAATGGCATGCGCTACACCGCATTCGATGCCAATGACGAGGTCCTGGCCACGCGCGATTACTACTCGGTCGGCGGTGGCTTCGTGGTGAACCAGGACGAGGCCGCAGCCGATCGCATCGTGCCCGACACCACGCCCCTGCCCTACGGTTTCAAGAGCGGCGACGAACTGCTGCAGAAGGCACGTGACAGTGGCCTCTCCATCGCACAGATGATGTTCGAGAACGAAACCGTCTGGCGCAGCCCCGACGAGATCCGCGCGGGCCTGCGCGAGCTTTGGGACGTGATGCAGAAGTGCGTGGCGCGCGGCCTGCGCTCGGAGGGCAGCCTGCCGGGCGGCCTGCACGTCTCGCGCCGCGCGCCGCGCCTGCACCAGGAACTGTTGGCGCGGCCCGAGGCCGCGATGCGCGACCCCTTGACCACACTCGACTGGGTGAACCTCTATGCGCTGGCGGTAAACGAGGAAAACGCCGCCGGTGGCCGTGTGGTGACCGCGCCCACCAACGGCGCGGCCGGCATCATTCCTGCGGTGCTGCACTACTACGAGCGTTTCATCCCCGGCGCGAACGAGCAAGGCATCTTCGACTATCTGCTCACCGCCGCGGCCATCGGCATCCTGTACAAGGAAAACGCCAGCATCTCCGGTGCCGAAGTCGGTTGCCAGGGTGAGGTCGGCGTGGCTTGCTCGATGGCCGCGGGCGGGCTCACCGCGGCTCTGGGCGGCAATCCCGGCCAGATCGAGAACGCCGCCGAAATCGGCATGGAACACAACCTCGGTTTGACCTGCGATCCGATTGCGGGCCTGGTGCAGATCCCCTGTATCGAGCGCAACGCGATGGGTTCGGTCAAGGCCATCAACGCCTCGCGCATGGCCTTGCGCGGTGACGGCAAGCACAAGGTCAGCCTCGACAAGGTCATCAAGACCATGCGCGACACCGGCCGCGACATGATGGACAAGTACAAGGAAACCAGCCGTGGCGGGCTGGCGGTCAACGTGATCGAGTGCTGAGCGCCCCGTGCCTGCGGCTCCCTCACTTTCCGCCTGGCTGGTACCGGTCGCGCTACTGGCCTGCTCCAACCTGTTCATGACCTTCGCCTGGTACGGCCACCTGAAGTTCAAGGGTGCGCCGATCCTGCTGGTCATCCTGGTCAGCTGGCTGATCGCCCTGCCCGAATACCTCTTCCAGGTGCCCGCCAACCGCATGGGTCACGCGGTCTACACCCTGCCCCAGCTCAAGACCCTGCAGGAGGTCATCACGCTGACGATCTTCATCGGGTTTTCGGTGTGGGTGATGGGGGAGCCGATCCGCTGGAACCACCTCGCGGGCTTCGCCCTGATGATCGTGGCCGCCTGGCTGATCTTCCTGCGCTGAAGCCACATCACTCCGCGCGCTTGACCTCGTGCCAGAGCGCTTCCTGCGCGGTCAGGCCGAGCGTGTCGAAGGCCTGTCCACGCGAGGCGGCAAGCGCCTCCATCGCGCGGAAACGGCGCTCGAATTTGGCATTGGCACGGCGCAGCGCGGCACCGGGATCAACCTGCGCATGGCGCGCCAGATTCATGCAGACGAACAGCATGTCGCCGATTTCGTCCTCAAGCCGCTCGGCACCCGCAGCACGCGCAAGCTCCGCCTCGACTTCACCGATTTCCTCGCGCAACTTGTCGAGCACGGGTGCGATGTTCGGCCACTCGTAGCCGGTGCGCGCGGCGCGCTTTTGCAGCTTGAGCGCGCGCATCCACTCGGGCAGACCCGCGGCGATGCCCGCCAAGGCGCTGTCGTCCGCACCTTGGGCGCGACGCTCCTCGCGCTTGATCGCCTCCCAGCTGGCCGCCACCGCCTCGGCATCCTCCGCATCGGCATCGCCGAACACGTGTGGATGGCGGCGGATCAGCTTGTCGCGCAGGCCTCTGGCCACATCATCGAGATCGAAGGCACCCTCCTCACGCGCCAACTGTGCGTGAAACAGCACCTGGAACAGCAGGTCGCCCAGCTCATCCTTCAGCGCATCGCGATCGCCACGGGCGATCGCATCGGCCACTTCGTAGGCTTCCTCGATGGTGTAGGGCGCGATCGAGGAATAGTCCTGCACCCGATCCCAGGGGCAGCCGCGTTCGGGATCGCGCAGCCTGGCCATGACGGCCTCGAGCTCATCGAGCAGGCTCATCGATCCATGTCCTCCAGGGCAGTGCCGCATCACCCAGCGCGATGAAATCCGGATTGATCAGCGAAGGGCCGGCGTTGTAGCGCAGTGGCGCACCATCCAGACCCAGCACCGCGCCACCGGCGGCTTCCAGCACGCACTGGCCGGCGGCGGTATCCCATTCCGAGGTCGGCCCGAAGCGCGGGTAGACATCGGCGCACCCCTCGGCGATGCGGCAGAACTTGAGTGACGAGCCCAGTCCCAGACGTTCGTGCTCGCCAATGGCAGCCAGCACGCGCGTGGTGCGTTCATCCAGATGCGAGCGGCTTGCCGCAACGCGCAAGGGCGCGGGAGCAGGATGCTGGGTGGAAAGCGGAATGTCCCGCCCATCGGCGGGATCGCGCAACCAGCAGCCAAGGCCGCGCTGGGCGTGTGTCAGCCAGGCCAGCGCCGGCGCGTACACCACGCCCAGCATCGGTACGCCATTCTCGACCAAGGCGATGTTCACGGTGAACTCGCCGTTGCGTTTGATGAATTCGCGGGTGCCGTCGAGCGGATCAACCAGCCAGTAGCGCGACCAGTGACGGCGCGTGTCCCAATCGATGCCGGCACCTTCTTCCGACAGCAACGGCACCTCGGGCGCAAGCTCCACCAACGCCTGCGCGATGACCCGGTGTGCTGCCATGTCCGCCGCCGTCACGGGCGAATGATCGGCCTTGACCTGCACCGAAAAGTCCGTGTCGTAGATCGCCATGATCGCATCGCCCGCGGCGCGAGCGATGCCGACCAGCGCCTCACGCCAACGCGCATGCAAGGCCGTGTCGGTCATGGTGCCATGTCGATGGCATGCGGCGCATCGGCGGGCAGGCCGCCGCGCGCGCGTTGGGCCAGGTATTCGCGCACGATGAAGGCCGCCGCCAGCGAGCGCCCGTCGGAGCAATCCTCGCGCAACATGAGCTGATCCAGCTGGTCCAGCTTCCATGGCACCACTTCCAACTCTTCCGGCTCGTCGCCGGGCAGGCGCTCGGGGTAAAGGTCTTCGGCCAGCACCAGCCAACTGTGATACGGCATGTAGGCCGGCACCAGGGTCATCTCACGCAACACGGTGATGCGCCGCGCACCGAAACCGGCCTCCTCCTTAAGTTCTCGCACCGCCGCGGTTTCAAGCGATTCGCCCGGATCGATGCGGCCTTTCACCAATCCCAGCTCGTAGCGATGCACGGCACAGGCGTATTCGCGCACCAGCAGCAGTGTCCCGGGGTCGGACATCGCCGCCACCACGACTGCGCCGTGGCCACGCGGCAACATACGCTCGAACGTGCGTTCGGCACCGTTTGAAAATCGCAGGTCGACCCGTTCGAGCTGGAAGCGACCACCGTAATCATGGGTTCTGCGGTCAAGAATGTCGGGGAGTTTGTGCATCGTTCCATCCAGAAAATCGTTCGCGCACGTTGCCGTGCAGCGCCGGTACGGCGGCCAGCACGCTGTGCGTGTCAAGGTCCGGCGCGGCGCCGGAGAGATCGGTGAAAACGCCACCCGCCTCGCGCACGATGACCGCGAGCGCGGCCACGTCGAGGATATTGACGTCCGATTCGATCACCACATCCACGCTGCCCTGGGCGAGCAGGTGGTAGTGCAGGAAGTCGCCATAGCCGCGACCGCGGTTGGCCTCGATCAAGAGCTGGCCGAGGGCATCCCAGCGCGGGCCTTGCGCAAGGGATTTGAGGTTGCCGGTGGACACCACCGCCTGCGCGATGTCGCGGGTATCGGCCACCCTGAGCGGCACGCCGTCGAGGAAGGCGCCGCCGCCACGGCGTGCCCAGGCCATTTGTCCGAACTGGCTGGCACAGGACACCCCGAGCACCAGCTCACCGCGGTGCATCAGCGCGATCTGGGTGGAAAACACCGGGTTGTGGCGCACGAAGCTCTTGGTGCCATCCAGGGGATCGACCAGCCAGAG
>CAZTXX010000114.1:0-7263 GCA_964617405.1 uncultured Aquimonas sp.
GCACGTCGGCCACCATCGAGGCCACCCAGCGCATGTTGAAGTCGCGCCCGCGCGGGCCGGTCTTGCCGGCCAGAAGCTCCTCGATGTAGCGCCGCATCGGCGCTTCCCAGTGGCGCATGTTCGACATGTTGATGGCGAACTCGCCGGTGTCCTCGGGAATGGTGAGCCTGGACCCGGTGAGCACGAAGCTGCCCTGTTCGCGGTCCAGGGTGAACTGGTACACGCCTTTGCCCAGGGTAAGCACCAGCACGGTGCTGGAGCCGTACACCGCGTAGCCGGCGGCCACCTGCTTCGTGCCCGGCTGCAGGAAGTCGGACTCTTCGGGGCCCGCGCCCGGCGGGCAGCGTAGTACGGAAAAGATCGTGCCCACCGAGATGTTCACGTCGATGTTGGAACTGCCATCCAGCGGGTCGAACACCAGCAGATATTCGCCTCTGGGATAGCGGTTGGGAATCGGGTGCGGGTGGTCCATTTCCTCGGACGCCAGCCCCGCCAGATGGCCGCCCCACTCATTGGCCTCCAGCAGGATCTCGTTGGAGATGACGTCGAGCTTCTTCTGGGTTTCGCCCTGCACGTTCTCGGTGCCGGCCGTACCCAGCACGTCGCCGAGGGCGCCGCGGCCCACGGCGATGGAGATGCGCTTGCAGGCGCGCGCCACCACTTCGATCAGCAGGCGAAGCTGGGCGTCGATATGGCCCTGCTCGCGCTGGGCTTCGATCAGGAAACGGCTGAGGGAAATGCCGGGGGAAGACGCGGGGGCAGACGACATGGCGCCGGAACTCCACGAAAGGACGGAAAAGGGTGACCATTGTCGCGGTTGGCGCAGGGGGAAGCCAGCCGCGGCGCCCTGCCGGGCGTGCGTGCGGCGAGGATCTCGGGTTAGGCTCAAGGACTTTCCCCACCGTCGAGACCGTGATGGCGCGCACCGCCCCCGGCGACCTTCGCCTTGATACTCGCCCGCCCGCCATCGCCTTGATGGGCCCGACCGCCTCGGGCAAGACCGCGCTGGCGGTGGCCTGGGTGGAGCGCTTCGGGCTGGAGATCGTCAGCGTGGATTCGGCCCTGGTGTATCGCGGCCTGGATATCGGCAGCGCCAAGCCCGATGCCGCGCTGCTGGCGCGCGCACCACACCGGCTGATCGACATCCGCGATCCGCACGAGACCTATTCCGCCGCCGAGTTCGCCATCGATGCGCTGGCCGCGATGCGCGAGATCCACGCCGCCGGTCGCGTGCCGCTTTTGGCCGGCGGCACTGGTCTGTACTTCCGCGCCTTGCTGCACGGGCTGTCCGAAATGCCATCGGCCGATCCCGGGGTGCGTGCGCGGATCGGTGAAGAGGCGGTGCAGCACGGCTGGCCTGCGCTGCACGCGGAACTGGCGCGAGTCGATCCTCAAGCCGCCGCGCGTATCGCGCCGGGCGATCCGCAGCGCATCCAGCGCGCGCTGGAGGTGTATCGGATCAGTGGCCGGCCGATCAGCCAATGGCAGGCACAGTCGGCACGTGCGCCATTCCCCTTTCGGGTGTTGAAACTCGTGGTGGCTCCCGCCGAGCGCGCCACCTTGCACCAGCGTATCGAAGCGCGCTTCGATGCGATGCTGGGCGCCGGATTTCTCGACGAAGTACGCCCGCTCGCCACCGATCCGCGCCTGCATCCGGACCTGCCCGCCATGCGTGCGGTGGGTTACCGGCAGGCACTGGAGCATCTGGCGGGTGAAACCACGGCGGCGGAGTTTCGCGACCGCGCGATCCAGGCCACCCGCCAGCTCGCCAAACGCCAGATCACCTGGTTGCGTTCCGAGCGCGACGCGCGCTGGTTCGATCCCGAACGCGACGCGGATGAAGCGGACCGGGCCGTGGCGCAATTCCTTGGCCCGCGTTCTGGCGGGATTTCGTAGCCTGTGGCGCGGAACCCGCAAAGCGGTTTCCGCCGGTTTCAGATACGTGTCCTCGAAGGCAGTTTCAGCGTGGCGCTTCAGCCGGCAGCGGCACGCTTGGGTTGTCCAGGTGCGCCATCACGGCATCCAGCGCGGCGTGCACCTTGGGCAGCAGGGGCGCGTAGCGGCGGCCATAGTCGGGAAAGGCCAGGAAGGCGTCGAAGTGCTGGGCTCTGGGCACGATCCACAGCGACACCTCGCGCCCCGCGGCGCGCGCCATTTCGGCGTAGGGCACGCTGCTGAAGGCCACCGGGATCAGGCCGTCGTCGCGGCCATGGACCACGATCACCGGCAGCCCCGCGCGCGGCGGCGCGGCGCGGGTTTCCTCGACGCCCTCGCGCACCGGATCGTTGACCTCGTGATCGGTCCACAGCCGGTTGAGGCAGCCGATGCCCGGGAAGTCCGGATCCTCGCCGGCGCGGTTGGGGTCGATCAGGGCGATGCCGTTGCCCGGCGGGATGCCCGAGCCATCGCTCCACCACAGCGCGCGCTCCTCGGCCGTTGCCGCGCGCGGCGCGCCATCCGGCCCGACCGGCGCCCAATAGAAGCCGCAGGGGTGCTCTCCCGGGCCATGGCGTCCGTACGCCGAAGCGTAGGTCGGGGCCACCGCGCGCCACAGGTCGAAGCCGGTGGAGGTCACCCCGCTGCGCAGGGCGTGCTCGTCGAAGCCGTAGCGGTGCAGGTGCGCCAGCGCCTCGCGCGCCTGGGCGTCGAGGTCGCCGTGCGGCAGCAGGTCGTTGTCGGCGTAGGTCTTGCAGCGCGCCGCGCCGGCCGCGCGCAGGGCATCGGCCGCCGGCGGCTGCGGCCAATCGTCAACCGCCAGGAGCGCGCAGGGCATCATCACCGCGGCGAGCGTGCCGTACTCGTAGAGTGGCCGCGCGCCCTCGGCGCGGGCGTAGACGTTGGGTTCGCCGGCAACCACAGCGTCGATCAAATCGTCCTCGATTTCAGCCGCGCGCAGCACCGCACCACCGCCATTGGAGATGCCCACCGCGATCACGCGGACGCTCGCTGCATCCATGCGCTGCGCGGGGAACTGCTCGGCCAGTACCTGGAGTCCGAAACGCGCTGCCTGGCGCACGTGGCGGCCCCAGTCGGCCTCCGGGTTGTCGCCGGAGTGGGCGTGCTTGAAGGCGATCGAATGCGGCGCCGCCGTGCCCTTTTCCGGTACGAAGGCGAGCTCGCCGTCGGCGCCGGTGGTGCCGTCCAGGCGCACGCCGATGCCCGCGTCGAGATCGAAGTAATCGGTGCCCGCGCCCTTGTCGGTGTAGACCACCGCGCAGCCGCGCGGCAGCGCCCAGGGGGCGGCCACGGCGATCGCGCCGTACACCCCGCGCGAGCCGGACGCCGCGGCCACCACCAGGCAGGGACGCGCCGGATCGAAGGCGTCGGGAAGCTGGACCAGCACGCGGTGCGGGTGCTTGGCGCCGTCCAGCCGCGCGAACGCCGCGAATTCCCGCCCCGGAACCGAGGGCAGCGCATCGCCGGCCCCGCCGCCCGGGCGCAGGTCGGCGATGCCGCGCCAGTTGGCCCAGATTGCGCGACGACGAAGTTCCGCCGGCGTCGGTGCGGTGGCGTTCGCGACCGCCGGCGCCGCCATTGCGCGCAGACCGTCGATTCCTAGACCTGCGGTCAGCAGATCATCACTGCCGCGATGGCTGGTCTGACGGATCGGGCCGAAGGTGTCGTCGTGGCTGTCGGCTTGTGTGCTCATGGGCGTGGAGGCGCAGCCGGCCAGCAAGGTGGTGGCAGCGGCTGCGGCGAGAAGACGTGAGGAAATGGCGTTCATGGTGCGACGATAGCGCAGCACGCGCCTGTCGGCACTCGGACTTTGGCGCCATTTCCACGCGGTCGGCGCGCGATGGCCGCGTTACGGGCCGATCAGCAGCGTCGCGTCGGAATCCGAGGAGTCCGATCCGCGTTGGACCCGGGCCTGGGCAAGGTCCGGGATCGCGCCGCGCAAGGTTTCCAGTGCCATCGCGCTGTCGCCCGGCTGCATCCGCCAGACCCGGAAGATCGACAGTTCGTTCTCGAAGCGCAGCAGGGCCACCGTGCCTTGCCAGACCGGAATCTCGCCCGGCTTCAGCGCCAGCGGCGCGAACCACAGGTGCAGCACGTAGCGGGTACCCGCTTGCGGGCCGGCATGCCACATCAGCAAGGCGTCGCCATAGCCGTTGTGCGAGGCTGGCAGCACCGGCAGGGTGGTGTCGGTTGCGTCCTTGTTGATAAGGGCGAGCAGGGTTTCCAGATTGGCATCGGGGCCGGGCTGCCAGCCTGCTGCCTCGAGGCGCGAACGCAGGGTGTCGATGGAGCCGGCGTATTGCACGTTGAGTGGCCAGGCGCGGTGCGAGAGGAAATCGTTGCGTCGTGCCGGCAGGCTGGCCCAGAGATCGGATTGCCAGTCTTCGAGGCTGGTTGCCACACGAATCTGTGGTGGCTGGAAACGCTCCAGTGTGGTCGTGGCACTGCGGCTGCCGTGCCAGATGCCGAGGCCCAGGGCACTCACGTAGAACAACACCGCCAGCGGGTGCATCCAGAAGGATCGCGGCGCGCGTCGGCGATAGGCCAGGCCCAGGATCGCGACCCACACGATGCCGAGGAACGCCCCGCCGAGTACGTCCGACAGCCAGTGCGCCCCGAGATAGAGGCGGGCAAACGCCACGGCGGTGATCACCAGGGCCGCGATGCCGTAGGGCCAGGCACGCCTTCGCCCCGGCAGTTCACGCGCGATCAGCACCGCGAAGAAGCCGTACACGATGGTGGCCATGGTGACCTGTGCGGACGGAAAGTCGAAGCCCGCCACGGCCAGCGCCGCGGGCGGTCGCGGAACCTGTACCAGTCTGTCCAGCACCCATACCGCCACCAGGCCGAAACCATAAGCCGCGATCCAATGCCACAGCGCCACCCAGCGCTTGCGCCACGCAAGCCAGGCAGCCGCCAGCCCAACGCTTGGCAGCAGCACTTGCCAGTCGGCCAGGCTGGCCAGCAAGGCCATTGGCTGGTCGGCCAGCGGCGTGCGCAGGCCGAACATCAGGTGATGCAGGGCAAGATCCAACGCCGCAGGCTCGCTGCCCGCCGCCATCACCAGCACAGTGAAGAACGCCCAGCCGCCAGCGATCAGCAGGATTCCCATCGCCAGCAGGGACGGCGACTCGCGCCGGCGCGGATCAACCAACGCGGTGGCGAAGCGCCCCAGCAGCGGATGCCGGACCGACCAGCGCAGCAGGCGCGACAGGATCAACGCGGCGCGCGGTGCGGCGACGCGGTAGAACTGGTAGACGATGAAGTAGATCAGCGCCAACAGTGCGATCAGGGCACCCAGCACGATCGCCAGGCGTCCGGCCACGGCGGAGAACAGATCGATCGAAGCGCCGAACACCCAGCCCGGCAGCAGGAAAAGCGCGCCCCAGCTCAGTGAGGCCAGCGCGCTGGCCGGCACATAACGGCGCGCCGGCATCTGCAACATGCCGGCGATCGCGGGCACCAATGGCCGCACCGCGCCGACATAGCGTGCGATCAGGATGCTCTTGAGCCCGTGCCGGCGAAACATCGCCTCGCCTTGCGGCAGCCAGCCGGGATATTTCGAAAAAGGCCACATGCGGCGCAGCCGGTCACCGTAGTGGCGACCGAGCAGGTAGCTCAGGCCATCACCGCAGAACGCACCGAGGCTGGCGCAGGCGATCGCGTAGGGGCCATCGAGCGTGCCCAGGCCGATGAAGGCGCCAATGGCGAACAACAGGGGAATCGCTGGCACGACAAAGCCCAGGATCACCACCGCATCGCAGAACGCGATCAGGAAGATCACGATACCCGCCGCGATCGGATGCTGGCCGACCCAGGCGATCAGCGTGTCCAGTGTCTGCGAATTCATCGGGGGATTATAGAAGCCGCCGTCCGCGTGCCTCTTCCATTAAAGTGGCAGATCGTTCCCGCTTCATTCACGGCCACGCCATGACCACACTGCACGGAAAGACCCTGTTCATTACCGGTGCCTCGCGCGGCATCGGACTGGCCATCGCACTGCGCGCCGCGCGTGACGGTGCCAACGTCGTGATCGCCGCCAAGTCGGCCGTACCCAACCCCAGGCTTCCCGGCACCATCCATACCGCCGCCGCCGAGGTGGAAGCCAGTGGCGGCCAGGCGCTGGCGATCCAGTGCGACATCCGCGATGAGGCCAACGTGGAGGCTGCCGTCGCGGCCACGGTGGAGCGTTTTGGCGGTATCGACATCCTCGTCAACAACGCCAGCGCGATCTGGCTCAAGGGCATCGCCGAAACTCCGATCAAGCGCTTCGACCTGATGCAGCAGGTCAACGCGCGCGGCACTTTCCTGGTCACCCAAAAGTGCTTGCCACACCTGTTGAAGGCCGACAACCCGCACGTGCTCACGCTCGCCCCACCGCCGTCGCTGGACCCGAAATGGTGGGCTCCGCATACCGGCTACACCCTGGCCAAGATGGGCATGAGTTTCGTCACCCTGGGTCTTGCAGCGGAACTGGCCGGCAGCGGCATCGCGATCAACGCGCTGTGGCCGCGCACCATCATCGCCACCGACGCCCTGAACATGATCCCCGGCGTGGAGACGCGTGGTTGCCGTCGGCCGGAAATCGTCGCCGACGCCGCCCATGTCGTGCTGACCCGCCCCGCGCGCGGTTTCACCGGGCGCTTCCTGATCGACGAGGAGGTACTGGGCGAAGCCGGCTTCAGCGATTTCTCGCACTACGCGGTGGATCCCGGTCAACCGCTGCTGCCGGACCTGTTCCTGGACTGAGGCCTTCCATCGCCTGCGGGCTGGCATCCCGCAAGGATGTTTGTCCGCAGGGCGCGTTCACCCGCCAGCGCATCAGATCGCCTTGGAAAACCGTGCCGGCGCCATCGATTCCGCGCGTTCGTGCAGGTAGGCGTCAAAGCCCATCGCCAGATGGCGCAGCAGAAGCTGGCCGCGCGGGGTGGCGCGGATGCGGTCGCGGGTGATGTCCACCAGGCCGTCCGCAGCCATCGGGGCAAGGCGTTCGAGCGAGCTGGCGAAATAGCTGGCGAAATCGATGCGGAAGCTGCGCTCGATTTCACGGATGTCGACCTCGCCCAGACACATGATCTGGCTGATCACGTCGGCGCGGACCAGGTCGTCCTTGTCCAGTGACAATCCGCGCCAGACCGGCAAGGCGTCGGGCTGGTGCGCCAGGCGTGCCTCCCAAGTATCCAGGTCGCGCGGGTTCTGGCTGAAGCTGGCACCGATATGGCTGATCGCGCTCACGCCCAGGCCGATGAGATCGGTCTCGGCATGGGTGGTGTAGCCCATGAAGTTGCGGTGCAGGCTGCCACTGCG
>CAZTXX010000115.1:0-7261 GCA_964617405.1 uncultured Aquimonas sp.
CGCAATGCCACCGCCGTCGCCGGTGCAGGTGTGCGCCGAGGTGCAGCTGAAGTAGATGCGGCCGTAGCCGCCCGTGGCCAGCACCACGCCCTGGGCGTGGAACACGTGGATGTCGCCGGTGGCCAGCTCCAGCGCGATCACGCCGCGGCAGCTGCCGTCGTCGTCCATCAGCAGATCAAGCGCGAAGAACTCGATGAAGAAGCGCGCGTCGTGCGCCAGTGCCTGCTGGTAGAGGGTGTGCAGCATGGCGTGGCCGGTGCGGTCGGCGGCGGCGCAGGTGCGCTGGGCCGGCGGGCCTTCACCGAACTGGGTGGTCATGCCGCCGAAGGGGCGCTGGTAGATCTTGCCCTCCTCGGTGCGCGAGAACGGCACGCCGTAGTGCTCCAGCTCGTAGATCGCCGGAATCGCCTCGCGGCACATGTACTCGATGGCGTCCTGGTCGCCCAGCCAGTCCGAGCCCTTGATGGTGTCGTAAAAGTGGTAGCGCCAGTCGTCTTCGCTCATGTTGCCCAGCGCGCCGGCGATGCCGCCCTGGGCGGCCACGGTGTGCGAGCGGGTGGGAAAGAGTTTGCTGATGCAGGCGACGTTGAGGCCCTTCTCGGCCATGCCGAAGGTGGCGCGCAGTCCGGCGCCGCCGGCGCCGACGACCACGACGTCGTATTCGTGATGGATGATGTTGTATGCGCTCATGAAAGGCTCAGGCGGTAAAGACGATGCGGCCGACGGCCACGATGGAGGCCAGTGCGCCCAGCGAGCAGGCGAACAGCACCAGGAGTTGTGCGGCCACGTTCAGGCCGTGGTGGTGGACGTAGTCGTCGATCACCACCTGCAGGCCCATGCGGGCGTGCCAGAAGAGGGAGATCACGAAGGCCAGCGTCAGCACCGCGTGCACCGGGTTGGCCAGGGTGGCGCGCACGGTGGCGTAATCGGCCGGGATCAGGGTGATCAGCAGCCACACCAGCCACGGGGTGAGCAACGCCAGCGCCACGGCGGTGACGCGCTGCCAGATGAAGTGTTCGGAGCCGCTCTTGGCCGAGCCCCAGTTGCGGGCGCGGGCCAGCGGATCGCGCAATGGATCGCGTGAAATCATGCCGCACCTCCCGCACTGAAGCCGAAGTACCAGATCAACAGGGTGAACACCGCCGTCAGGGCCGCGACGATGTAGCCGCCCTTGTACAGGCCCGGAATCGAGAAGCCGACGCCGGCGTCCCAGACCAGATGGCGGATGCCGTTGAGGAAGTGGTAGACCAGGGCCAGCACGAAGGCGGCCAGCACCACGCGCCCGGGGATCGACGCGGCGCAAGCCGCGAAGGTCTCGTAGGCCTCGGGGCCGCGCATCACGGCCACCAGCCAGCAGGCCAGCAGGAAGGCGCCGACCGACAGGATGGCGCCCGTCGCGCGATGCAGGAACGACATCACGGATGTGATCTGCCAGCGGTACAGCGACCCCAGCATGAAGGGTGACAAGGGGCGTTCGCGTTGCGACATGGACACGCTCTCGTTGATGGAAAACAAAAGAACCGGACAGCCGTTGCATGCCGACAGGCGGCAACGGAATCAGAAATCGATGCAACGCCCTTTCATTTCCCAATCGCCGTAGCGCGTCGGGTCGAGGCCTTCACGACCACCGACCTCGGCCGGCACGGACTGTGGAACCGTCGCAGCCTCGTCGGCGGGCGGGTTCGGTACCGTTGCTTGCTCTGGGGCTGGCGGGGTTTGACCTATCATGGCGAACAGTTCGTGCAATGCACAAAGAGTAGTACTGCCGCTCATGTCTATCAAGCCGGAACCCACGCTGAACCTTTCCCCGCTGCCGCTGAACGGCGGCCTGCTGCGACTTTCGGGGCGCGATGCGCTGGCCTTTGCGCAGGCCCAGTTCGCCAACGATGTCACGCTTCTTGCGGATGGGCAGTGGCAGTGGAGCCTGTGGTTGTCGCCCAAGGGGCGGGTGCTGGCACTGTTCGCGCTTCTGCGGCTCGATGCGGAAACCCTGGTGTTGTGGTTGCCCGATACGATGCCCGAGAGCTTCGCCGAGCAACTCCAGCGTTTCCGCTTCCGCAGCAAGCTCGCGATCGAGGTGGTCGAGGGCATCCGTGCTTATGGCGTGTTCACTCCGCCATCCGAACTGGGGCTGGAGGCGACGGGCAGCCGTGCTGCCGTGCAGCATGGTGAGGACGGGCGCATCGGGCGCATCGCGTTGGACATGGGCGGGGCTTCGGCGCGCACGCTGTTGCTGCAAGCCGATGGGGAGGTTGATGCCTCCGATTTCTCGGTGCTTTCGGGCGCTCAGGAAGGTGGCGATGCTTCTTCCGCGCCTGATGACCTTGCCGCACGCTGGCGCATGGCCGATATCGCGCACGGCTTGCCGAGGCTGGAGGGGGCCGGGATCGACGCTTTCACCCCGCACATGCTCGGTCTGGATCGGCTCAATGCCTTCAGCGTGAAGAAGGGCTGCTACCCCGGCCAGGAAATCGTGGCGCGCACGCACTTTCTCGGACAGGCCAAACGCGGCCCCTTGCGCCTGCTGATGACGGGGATACCAGAGCCGGGCGCGCGACTGACCGCCGACGATGGTGCGGCTGCGCAGATCGTGAGCCTGGCGCAATGGGACGGACGCATCGAAGCCCTGGTCGTGGGGCCTTGCGAGCACCCGCCTGCACTCTGGCAAGGCGGGGATGGGATCAGCGGCAGCTTGCTGCCATTGCTGGACGGCTTGGCACGCTGACGCTTCAGGGAGTCGGCGCGCCTGCGGCATTTTCCGGATGGTTCCGGGGTATTTGGTGCGTTGCGCGGATCACTCCCGCGCCGCCTCCACCTGCCGCATCACGCGCAGCAGATTGCCGCCCCAGAAGCCTGCGATCTGCTCTTCGGTGAAGCCTTCGGCGAGCAGGCGCTTGGTGATGCGGGGCAGGGTGGTGACGTCTTCGAAGCCGATGCTGGCCAGCCCGCCGGCACCGTCGAAGTCGGCACCCAGGCCGACGTGTTCGGGACCGGCGACTTCGATGATGTGCAGCAGGTGGCGCATGAAATCGTCGAAGCCCGTGCGCGACACCGGGAAATCGCGCTGGGCCTGGAAGTAGGCGTCGGCCAGCGTTTGGCGTTTTTCGGCGGTGTCGGCGCTGCCGTCCCAGAAGGGGCTGGTGGCGGCGTCGATGGCGGCCTGGCGCTCGGGGCTCTTGTGCTCGTCGGCCAGGTACCCGGGATAGGCGTTGACCTGGATCACCCCTCCCCTTTCAGCGAGTTTGCGGATGCGCGCGTCGTCGAGGTTGCGCGGGTGGTCGTAGATCGCCTTGGCGCTGGTGTGGGAGAGGATGATCGGGGTGCGCGAGAGCGCCAGCGCCTGGTCGAAGCTGGCGTCGGAGGCGTGTGAGAGGTCGATCAGCAGGCCCAGGCGGTTGGCGCGGGCGATGAGGTCTCGGCCCGCGGGGCTGAGGCCTTTCCACTCCGAGCCGGCCGGGTCGGTGGACGAATCGCCGAACTCGTTGTTGCGACTGTGGATGAGGCCCAGCATGCGCAGGCCGTGGGCGTGATAGAAATCGAGCAGGGCGGGATCGGTCGCCAGCGGGCTGGCGTTTTCCATGCTCAGGAACACGAAGCGCTTGCCGCTGGCTGCGATGCGCGCGGCATCGTCGGCGGTGATCGCCAGTTCCAGGTCACCGGAATGGGCGGCCACGGTTTCGCGGATCGTCATCAGCCGCGCCAGGCCGTGGTCGCGCGCGGCGCGCTGGGCCTCGGCGTTGCGTTCGCCCGGATCGGTGTAGATCACGAAGAAACCGCCGTCGAGGCCGCCTTCGCGCATCCGCGGGATATCGACCTGTGAAAGATCCATCTCCAGCGAATGGCGCTCGGCCGGGTTCCAGCCGGGCAGGGCGAAATACACCGGCGTGTCCAGGTGCGTATCGAGTGTCAGCAGGCGCTCGTGCAGGGCACGCGCCTCGGGCGAGACCTCGGCCACGGCGGGGGCGATGGTGAGCAGCAGACTGAGGAAAAGGATGGGCTTCATGCGGGAATGTCCTCGGGCGCGACGGTGGGCAGGTCGCCGCTGCGCTGGTTGACGATGCTGGTGGCGGTGAGGTCGCCGGTGACGTTGCCGGTGGTGGCGAAGACGTCGGGGATGGTGTCGACGGCCAGCAGCAGTCCCAGCGGCTCCACCGGCAGCCCCAGTGACTGGCTCACCGGCATCACCGTGGCCATGAAGCTCACCTGCCCGGGCAGGCCGACCGAACCGAGACTGATCACCACCGACAGCGCCGCCGCGGCGCCCAGCTGCAGGGCGCTCAGTTCCACGCCGATGGCCCATGCGATGAAGCAGGCCGCGGCGATGTACTGCACCGGGCTGGTGATGCGGAACAGGGTGACCGCCATCGGCAGCACCAGGGCCACGACGTTGCGGCGATAGCCCAGGCGCTCGCCGGCCGATTCGATCATCGAGGGCAGGGTGGCCAGCGAGGACTGGGTGCTGGCGGCCACCACCTGCGCCGGCAGGATGCCCTTGGCAAAGCGCAGCGGCGATTCGCGCGCGATCAGCCACACGAGGGGATAGCAGATTGCCGTCGCGCCCAGGTACAGCGCCACCAGCAGGCCGATGTAGCCGACCAGCGCGCCGATCACGCCGATCCCGGCGCCGGTGCAGACCACCAGGATCAGGGCGAAGACGCCGAGCGGCGCGGCCAGCAGCATCCAGTGGACGATCACGATCATGGCATCGGCCAGGCCGCGGCAGATGGCGATCAGCGGGTCGCGCCGCTCGGGTGCGAGGCGGGTCAGGGCGAAGCCGAAGAAGAGGGAAAACACCACCAGCGGCAGCATCGCGTTCTGCGCCGCGGCCATGATGGCGTTGGTCGGAATGGCGGCGCTGATCCAGGTTCCGAGCGAGGGCACGGGAACATCAGAGACCGAGGTGGTCGCACCGCGCAAGGTGTCGGCCAGGCCGGTACTGTGCGGGAAGAAGGACAGCAGCACCGGCGCCAGCGCTGCGGCGTAGAGCGCGAATCCGGAGAGCAGCACCACGAAGGTGATCAGCGCGCGCCGCGCGACCCGACCGGACGCCGCCGCATCGCTGGCCGTCGCCACGCCCAATACCACCAAGGAGAACACCAGCGGGGCAACCGTCATTTGCAGGCCGGCGAGCCAGAGCGAACCGATCGGCTGGGCGAAGGCCGCCGCGCGCGGCGCCTGTTCCGGGAACCAGTAGGCCAGCCCCAGGCCGGTGATGGCACCGAGCGCCAGGCCGATCAGCACCCGCGCGGTGGCACCGGGGGCTTTCATCGCAGCACCTGCAACGCGGGCAGGCGCCACTCGTCACGCAGGCGGGCGTATTCGGCTTCGGGCAGCAATACCAGCACGGGGCTGCGTTGCGGGTCGAGCCAGGCGAGCAGGGTCAGCATGGCCGAGTCGCTCATCGCGGTGCAGCCGGCGGTGGCCTCACCCGGAGTGCGCCACAGGTGCATGAAGATGCAGCTGCCCTTGCCAGGGACGGCGTACAGGTTGTGGCCCACCTTGAGGCCCAACGCATAGCGCACGTCGCCGTCGTTGTGCAGGTCGAGGCGCATCGGTTCGGAGGAGCCGGCGACGGCGGCCTCGCCCTGGTGGCGCGCATCGATGATCTGGTTGTAGAACGGCGAAGCGGGCACATCGATGCACCAGTCGGTGTCATCCATCGCCTCGTAGGGCATCAGGCTGTGCCCGGTGGGTCCGTAGCCGAAGGCACCCGGCAGCACGAATACGCCGGCCGGAGAACGACCGTCGCCCTCCTGCTTCTGCGGGCCAGGCTGGGGCATCGGGTGCAGGCCCAGGCCCCAGGCGATGCCGTTGCGCCCGAGGCTGACGGCCGTGCCATTGCCGCTTTCTTGCCAGCCGCCGCCGCGACGCTCGAACAGGTGCATCTCGGCCTGGCTGGAATCCCAACTCGGCGCGGTGACCACCACCAGCTGGCCCGCGCCGTCGAGCGGGTGACGTGAACCGCCAGTGTCACGGGTGGTTTCAGGTGCGATGGCGGGCTCGGTGGGTGCGGATCGGCTGGCCGGCTGCGAGGCGCAAGCCGTCAGCAACAGGCCCAGCATCATCAGGGAAAGCGCGGGCAGTGCGGAACGGAATCGGTTCATGGGTTTTCCAGGCTCTGGAGGCGGTCGCGGGTGTGGGCGAAATGTTCGCGGTGGTCGCGATCCGATTGCCACAGCCGCAGGATCAGGGTGTCGAGCAAGTGTTGCATGGCGCTGCGGAAAACCATCGCTTCGGTATGCGATTCGGCATCGTGTGCGGACACCAGCAGCGCCAGGTCGACGCAGGTGCGCAGAGGATTGGGCGAATGCCGGGTCACCGAAACCACGCGCGTGCCGGTGGCGCGTGCGGTGCGCACCAGGCCGATCGTTTCGGAGTGGCCGCCGTGTTCGGACAACACCACCAGCACGTCCCGGTCGGTCAAGCCGATCAGCGCGGGCAGGGTGAGCGCGACATCGGTCTGGGCGGCGGCGACGATGCCAAGTTGCGCCAGGCGCGCGGCAAAGATCGTGGCATGCAGGCCGTCCTCGCCACGCCCGTGCACCAGCACCCGGGTGGCGGCCGACAGCAGCTGTGCCGCGGCACCGATCTGCGCCGCGGGATTCACCAGGGCGGTTTCCTCCTGCGCCGCGGTCTTGGCCCTCCATAACGCCTCGGCAGCGGTCTCGCCACCGTTGCCATTGCCTTCCGGATCGTCGCCGTCGGCGTCGTTGCGTGCCAGTTCCTCGCCGATGGAGAACTTGAGGTCGGGATAACCCTTGAAGCCGAGCTTCTGGCTGAACTTGACCACGCTCGACTGGCTGATGCCCAACGCGCTGGCCAGCGCCTGCGATGAGTAGTCGCGCAGCAGGTGCGAGTTTTCCAGCAGGAAATCCGCGATGCGTCGCTCGATGGCGGACATCTGGTCGCGTTCGGCGCGGATTTTCAGCAATGAGGACATGCAGGTTCCCGCAGTCGGCTCCAGGCCATCGGTGTCAGTCCAACGGCTCCAGACCCTGGATCGATCGGATGCCCAGACCCGGCGCATCGGTGATGGATATTTCCGACTCGTTGAACATCACGCCGCCTTCCACCGGGTCGAACTGGCACAGTGAAGGGCCGTCGAGATCGACCTTGGTGATGATGTCGGATTTGGCCACTGCCAGGTGCACCGCCGCGGCGACGCTGATGCTGGTTTCCAGCATGCAGCCGATCATGCAGTCCACACCGTACAGCGCCGCCAGGTCCGCAGTAAGGATTGCACCGGACAGGCCACCGGTCT
>CAZTXX010000116.1:0-7217 GCA_964617405.1 uncultured Aquimonas sp.
TCCAGCGTTGTGCCGGCATCGGCCATCAGCGCTTGCACCAGATCGACGGTTTCCTCCGCCAGCTCGCGGTGAGTCCAGCTGATGCGGTACCACTCCAGCATGGTGAATTCCGGATTGTGCCGCCGCCCCGCCTCGCCATCGCGGAACACCCGTCCCAACTCGTAGCAGTCGCCCACGCCCTCGGCGAGAAGGCGCTTGAGCGCAAACTCCGGCGAGGTCCGCATCCAGCGCTCACGCGGCCCGCCCTCCGGCAACGGGCCGGAAAACCGCACGGAAAAACTCTCGATATTCGGCTCGGTATTGGCCCCGGCGGAAAAGATCGGCGTCTCCACCTCCAGCACGCCGCGTTCGGCGAAGAACTCGCGAATACGGTGGTTGACCTGGGCGCGCAACAGGAGCGCGGCGCGGCGGTTGGGGCGAGAGGGCAAGAACGCTCGCTGCGACGCTGGGTTCATTCCGGTCAGCCCCTTTCCCCACCCTCATGCTCGGCAAGAAACGCCAGCAGGCGGGTTTCGTCCCAGATTTCCACGCCCAGTTCGGTGGCCTTGGCGAGCTTGGAGCCGGCGTCGGTGCCGGCGATCACGAAGGCGGTTTTCTTCGAGACGCTGCCGGCCACTTTTGCGCCGAGGGCTTCCAGGCGTGACTTGGCTTCATCACGAGTCATGGCGGAAAGCGTGCCGGTGAGTACGGCGGTGCGACCTTCCAGCGGCCCGGCAGCGGAATATCCCGCCGCCGGGGCTAGCCCATGCAGCTGGTGCATCGCGTCCAGCGAGGCGCTCAACAATCGCGCATTGGCGGGATCGGACAACCACTGACCAAGCGCCTGTGCAGTGTCGGGCGGCAGTCCGAGCGCCAACAGCTCGCGTTCGGAGGCATCGCGCAGGGATACGCCATCGGAAAAGGCTTCGGCCAGTTGGGTGGCGCGCAGCGGGGTCACTTTCGGAATCGACAGGTCGACCAGCAGGGTTTCCAGCGTCAGATCGACATGCAATCTTGGAGTGGGCGGATGAGTGTCGATGACATTCACTCCGCCGGCAAGCAGCGCGTCGATCACGCCCTGATTGCCGGGTTGGTCGAAAAAGTGCCCCAGGGAGCGAGCCACTTCCCCACCCACGTCCGGTACGCGTTTGAACAGCGGCCAGGGCAGATGGCGGATCAGCGCCAGATCGCCGAACCATTGTGCCAAGGCCTTGGCGGTGGCTTCGCCGACGTGCTGGATGCCCAGTGCGAAAAGGAAACGCTCCAGCGTGGTGCGGCGGCTGTGGTCGATGGCCTCGATCAGGTTTTCCGCCCACCGGGTGGCGATCTTCCCATCCTTGACGGTCTCCGGGGTACTGCCGTCGCGCTCGTCGGCGCGGCGCTTCATTTCCAGCAGGTCGTCGAGGGTGAGCGTGTAGAGATCGGCGACCGTGCGCAGGTAACCGAGGTCGAACAGGTCCTCGATATAGCGCTCGCCCAGGCCATCGATGTCCATTGCACGACGTGACGCGAAATGGCGCACGGCCTCCTTGTGCTGGGCGGCACAGATCAATTCGCCGGAGCAGCGCCATACGGCGGCGCCCTCTTCGCGCAGGATTTCCGAGTCGCAGATCGGACATCTGGACGGCATCACCCAGGGCTCGGTGCCGGGCGGGCGACGCTCCGGGATCACGCGCACGATTTCAGGGATGACGTCGCCGGCACGGCGCACGATCACGGTATCGCCCACGCGCACGTCGAGGCGGGCGACCTGATCGGCGTTGTGCAATGTGGCATTGGTGACGACGACGCCGGCCACTTGAACGGGTTCAAGACGTGCCACCGGGGTGGCGGCGCCGGTGCGGCCGATCTGGATATCGATGGCGCGCACCACGGTGGCTTCTTCCTGCGCCGGGAACTTGTGGGCGATGGCCCAGCGCGGGGCGCGCGAGACAAAGCCCATGGTCTGCTGCTGGTCGTAGCGATCCAGCTTGTAGACCACCCCGTCGATATCGTAGGGAAGCTGGCTGCGACGCGCGCCGATACGGCGGAAATAGGCGATCAGACCATCGAAACCCGTGGCCACGTCCACTTCCGGTGCGACGGGAAACCCGAAGCGGCGCAGCAGTGCCAGGGTGGCCGAATGGGTGGGGGCCAACTCAAGGCCGGCGACTTCGCCCACCGCATAGGCATAGAACGCCAGCGGCCGGACGCGGGTGATGGCGGGGTCAAGCTGGCGCAGCGAGCCGGCAGCGCCGTTGCGCGGATTGGCGAGGGTCTTCTCGCCGCGTGCCAGGGCTTCCTGGTTGAAGCGCTCGAATGCGTCGCGCGGCATGATGACCTCGCCACGCACTTCCAGCACCTGCGGGCAAGCGATGCCATCAATCTCGCGCAGGCGCAAAGGCACCGAGCGCACCTGGCGCAGGTTGGCGGTGACGTCCTCACCGGTGCTGCCATCACCGCGGGTGGCACCCAGGCTGAAGCGGCCGTGTTCATAGCGCAGGCTGATCGCCAGGCCGTCGAACTTGGGCTCGACCGAAAACACCGGGTTGGGGTCGCCAAGCGCAAGCTCGATGCGTCGCACGAATTCGGCAACTTCGGCAAAGCGCAGCCGATCCCCGTCGTCGGGCCCGGCTTGCGGGTTTTCGAAGGCATTGGCCAGCGAGAGCATCGGGATCGCGTGGCGCACTTCGCGAAAGCCGCCGTCGGCGCGGATACCTACCGTGCGCGAGGGGGAGTCGGGGCTGGCGAGTTCCGGATGTGCGGCTTCCAGCGCTTCCAGTTCACGCAGCAGACGATCGTATTCCGCATCGGGAATCGAAGGGTCGTCAAGGACGTAATAGCGGTGGTTGGCGTCGCGCAACTGCTCGCGCAGGGCTTCGATGCGTACGCCCGGATCAGGTGGGATTTGCATCCGCGGATTCTACCCGCGGCGTTGCCTGCGCGAGCGTCACCAGCGTCGCTGCGCTTCCTTTTCCCGCGCGCGATCGAACTCGCGCAGCTCCGCGCGCATGTGCGCAATGCGCTGGCGCGCGAGCGCGTTGCGGTCTTCGTCGAGCACGGTGGCATCGAGCAGTTCGGCCATGCGCTGGGCGGTGGGCAGCATGGTTTCCCAAGCGTCGAAGGCGCTCATCGGACCGGGCAAGGTCATGAAGAAGGTGAGCCCGGGGGTTTCGATGTCGTGCACGTTGCGCAGGTCGAAATGGCCGGGCTTGACCATGCTGGCCACGCTGAAAACCGGTTCGGCATCGGGATGGCCTTCAACCAGGCGATGGAAGATTCCCATGCTGCCGTACACCAGACCGGCGCGCTCGGCCGCGACCACGATGGAGGCACCATCGATCATCTGGTCGTCACGCGCGGCCACGAACAGGGTGACGATGCGTTCGGGCACGGCACCACTGCGTCGTCCGCGTTCGGATTCCTCGGGCGTCGCTGGTTCAGGCACATCGTCGGACCCGAGTGCGCGTTCGAGTGCATCGAGTTCGCGCTGTACGGCGCTGTCCTCGTCCACTTCGGCATCGAAGGCGCCGAAGCTCATTTCTTCCTGCGCATCGGGATCCGCATCCCAACGCGGTTCGCTGCGCGAGCCGCCGGCATCGATTCCGGTTTCGCCCGGTTCCAGACGACGGCCCTGGCGCGGTTTGCGCGGGCGGCCGAAGAACGCGATGGCGACCAGAAGCAAGGCGCCGGCGATGGCGAGCGGGATGCCGATGTCGGGGTTCCAGTTCATTCTTGAATCCTAGCCTAGGGTCACGCCGCGCCGGCAAGTCGCGTGGCTTCGGCCAGATCCACCGAAACCAGACGCGAGACGCCCGGTTCGCGCATGGTAACGCCGGCAAGCTGTCGCGCCGCCTCCATCGTGGCCTTGTTGTGGGTGACGAAAAGGAACTGCACCTTCTCGCTCATCTCGGCCACCATCGACGAGAAACGTCCGACGTTGGCCTCGTCCAGCGGCGCGTCGACCTCGTCGAGCAGGCAGAACGGCGCCGGGTTGAGCTGGAAGATGGCGAATACCAGCGCGACCGCGGTCATGGCCTTTTCACCACCGGAAAGCAGCGAGATGTTGGACACGCGCTTGCCAGGCGGACGCGCCATGATGGCCACGCCGGTATCGAGCAGATCCTCGCCGGTGAGTTCGAGGTAGGCGTGGCCACCGCCGAAAAGACGCGGATACAGCACCTGCACCCCGGCATTGACCCGGTCGAAGGTGTCCTTGAAGCGTCCGCGCGTTTCCCGGTCGATCTTCTTGATTGCCGCTTCCAGCGTTTCCAGCGCGGTGACCAGGTCGGTGTTCTGGGCGTCGAGGTATTCCTTGCGCTGCTGGGTTTCGCCGTACTCGGCGATGGCGGCGAGATTGACCGGCTCCAGACGGCGGATGCGGGTTTCCAGATCGGCGATCGCGCGTTTCCAGCTGTCCGCGTCCGCGTTTTCCGGCAGCGACTCCTGCACCTGCACCAGCTCCAGGCCGGCCGCGGTAATGCCCTCGAGAATACTTTCAATACGAATTGCAATACTTTGTTCTGAAAGTCTTTTCTGCGAAATCGCCTCGCGCAGCGCCAAGGCGGATTGATCGGCCTTCTGGCGTTGCGCCTCGTAGCGGCGCAGTTCCCCATCCACCGCTTCGATTCCGGAGCGCGCAGCGGCGAGATCGCGTTCGGCCACGATGCGTTGTTCCAGGCTGGTCTGGCGTTCGGCTTCCAGCGCCTTGAGCGGCGCATCGCCGTCGGCCACCTGGGCGTTCAGTTCCACATGGCGCAAGGCGAGCTGTTCACGCTGGGCCTGCATGCGCAGGATCGACTGGTTGAATGCGGCGACCTGGGTGCGCGCGGTCTGCAGCCGGAGTGCCAGCTCGTGCGCCGCGTCGCGCGCTTCGCGCGCGGTGCTGCGGGCGCCATCGCGCTGTTCGGTGAGCTGGCGTCGCTGGTTTTCCAGCGACTGCCGGGTCGATTCCAGATCACCCATCCGGGTCAGCGAGATTTCCAGCGCCTGGCGTGCTTCGCGGGCACGCTCGCGGCTGGTTTGTGCGGTTTCGCCAAGTTGCTTCAGCTCGGCATCGATGCGTTCGAGCCGGGCCTGGGCGGATTCCAGCTTGCCTTGTTCGCTTTGCATCCGGCCGGAGAGTTCGGCCACGCTGCGATGGGCCAGGTACAAGGCGCGTTGGGCGTCTTCGCGCTGTTGCTCGGCCTGGGCGGTGTCTTCGCGCAGGCCGGCGATCTGTTCACCAAGTTCCTCCTCGCGCTCGGCGAGAAGCTCGATTTCGCGGCCCAGCGTCTGGATTTCACGTTCACGTGCCAGAGCGCCCTGCCCGGCTTCGCCGGAGCGCACGATCCGCACCCAGCCCGGCCCCAGCCATTCGCCATTCCGGGTCACGATGGCTTCGTGCGGCGCGAGCGAGGGCAACAGGTGCGCGGCTTCTTCCAGGGTTTCCGCGGTGCGGATCGGCGCCAGCCAGCGCAATGCGGCCGCGGGGCCTTGCACGCGCGCGGCAAGCGAACCCGGGGTGATGTCGAATGGCGTGGCGTCGCTTGCAACCATCGCCAAGCGGCCACGGGAAAAGTCCGCCACGGCCGGCAGCAGGTCGCTCGGCGAGGACACCACGGCCGCTTCGATCAAGTGGCCGAGCACGGTTTCCACCGCGGTTTCCCAGCCCGGCTCGACCTCCAGCGCTTCACCCAACCGGCTGGCACGTTCCAGTCCCTGGGCCGCCAGCCATTCCTGGGCAGCACCCTTTTCCTGTCCAAGTGCAGCGTGCTGGAGCGCTTCCAGCGAGGCCAGCCGGCCGCGCGCAGCCTCGCCGGTCTTGCGGGTTTCCGCCAGCGTGGCCTGCAGGCCGCGTTGCTGCTCCTGCAGCAAGACCAGCGCCTGTTTGCGCTCGTCCAGCGCATCGCCAAGCGTGTCGAGCCCGGCGCGTTGCAGGTCGTGGTCGGCGGTGAGACGTTCCAGCGCCTCGCCGAGACTGGTTACATCCAGGCTCTGGCGCTCGGCAATCAGGGTTTCCTGGCGGCGTTCGGCTTCGAGCCCCTGGCGTTCCAGATACTCGATCTTGGTGCGCTCCACGTCGGCACCACGGGTCGCTTCGGAAGTGGCGCGGGCGTGTTCGTCCCAGGCAACCTGCAGCTCGGCCAGCGCGGTTTCCACTTCGCGAAGGGTTTGCTGCCGACTGTCGTCATCGCCGCTCAAGAGCGCCCATTTCGGCTCGACTTCGGCGATCTCCAAGGCCAGCGCCTCACGCTTTTCCTCATCGCCGGTGATGTCCTCACCCAGGGCGGCAAGCTGGGTGGTGATTTCCTCGTGGCTGCGCAGCAGTCGTTCGGAGAGTTCGCGCTGGTGCCGGATGGCCTGCTCGATGCGGCCGATGTCCGCACCGACACGGTAGTTTTCGGCTTGTGCCAGATTGAAGCGTTCGGTGGCTTCGGCATGTTGTTCGCGGCACAGCTCGATCTGCGCCTCGGCCTGGCGCTGGTCGGCCACGTGGGATTCGAGCCGGGTTTCATCCTGCGCGATGGCTTCGCGCAGGGTCAGTTGCTCGACTTCCAGTTGTCGGTGCTCCAGCGCCCGCACCTGGGCTTCCTTGATGCGCTGCTCTTCCTTGAATTGCTGGTACTGCTCGGCCTGGCGGGCCTGGCGTTTCAGGTGCTCAAGCTGTTTGTCAACTTCTTCCCGCAAGTCGTTGAGACGATCAAGGTTTTCTCGCGTCTGCCGGATTCGTTGTTCGGTTTCCTTGCGGCGTTCCTTGTACTTGGAAATGCCCGCCGCTTCTTCCAGGAACACGCGCAGCTCCTCGGGCCGGGCTTCGACGATCTGCGAGATCATGCCCTGCTCGATGATGGAATAGCTGCGCGGCCCAAGGCCGGTGCCAAGGAACAGGTCGGTGATGTCGCGGCGGCGGCAGCGGGTGCCGTTGAGGTAGTAGCTCGACTGCCCATCGCGGCTGACCAGGCGCTTGACCGAAATCTCGTTGAAGGCCGCGTATTCACCGATGAGCGTGCCATCGGAGTTGTCGAAGATCAGCTCCACCGTGGCCTGGCCCACCGGCTTGCGCGAGGAGGAGCCGGAAAAGATCACATCGGTCAACGAATCGCCGCGCAGGCGGCTGGCCGAGCTTTCGCCCATCACCCAGCGCACCGCATCAATGATGTTGGACTTGCCGCAGCCGTTCGGCCCCACCACACCGGTCATGTTGGTGGGCAGGTGCAAGGTGGTCGGATCAACGAAGGACTTGAAACCGGCGAGCTTGATGGTGGACAGGCGCATGC
>CAZTXX010000117.1:0-7107 GCA_964617405.1 uncultured Aquimonas sp.
TGTAAAGCGTATCCAGATCGTGGGTGATGAGGAACACGGTAAGGCCCAGCGCATCACGCAAGGTGAGGATGAGCTGATCGAAGGCGGCCGCACCGATGGGATCAAGGCCCGCGGTGGGTTCGTCGAGGAACAACAGCTCCGGATCCAGCGCCAGCGCGCGCGCCAGGGCCGCGCGCTTGATCATGCCGCCGGAAAGCTGGGCGGGATACTTGCTCCCCGCCGACACCGGAAGGCCTGCAAGGGCCAGTTTGAGCGCGGCCAGACGCGCCATCAGTGTCTCGGGCAAGCTGCGCAACTCGCGCATCGGCGCGGCCACGTTGTCGGCCACGCTGAGGGAGGAAAACAGCGCGCCGTACTGGAACAGCACACCGCAGCGCCGGTCGATGCGGGCGCGCTCGCCGGCATCCATGCCGCTCACGTCCTCGCCGAACAGGGATATTTCGCCGGCAGCCGGACGATTGAGCCCGATGATCGAGCGCATCAGCACCGACTTGCCGCTGCCCGAGCCGCCCACCACGCCGATGATCTCTCCACGATGTACCTCGAGATCGAGGTTCTCGTGCACCACCTGGGCACCGAACTGGTTGCGCAGCCCGCGCACCCGGATCACCGGATCGGCCACGTCGCCGCTCACCAGTCCATCTCCATGAAGAACACCGCTGCCAACGCATCGATCAGGATCACCACGAAGATCGACTGCACCACGCTCGACGTGGTGTGGCGACCCACCGACTCCGCGCTACCCGAAACCTTGAAGCCCTCGAGGCAACCAATCAGGGCGATCATCAGCGCGAACACCGGCGCCTTGGAAAGCCCGACCCACACATGGCGCAGTTCCAGAATCTCCTGGATGCGCGCGAAATACATGGTGGGCGAGATGTCGAGCGCCAGCGCGCAGACCAGGGCACCACCAAGCACGCCCGAGAGCATCGCGATCACGGTGAGCATCGGAAGCACGATGACCAGCGCCAGCACGCGGGGCACCACCAGCACATCCATCGGGCTCATGCCGAGCGTCCGGATCGCGTCAACCTCCTCGCGCGACTTCATCGACCCCAGCTGCGCGGTGAAGGCGCTGCCCGAGCGCCCCGCCACCATGATCGCGGTCAGCAGTACACCGAACTCGCGCAGGAAGGAATAGACGATGAGGTCCACGGTGTAGAGCGTGGCGCCGAATTCGCGCAGCACCGTGGCACCGAGGAACGCCACCACCGCGCCGACCAGGAAGGTCAGCAGGGCAATGATCGGCACGGCGTTGAGGCCGGCCTGTTCCATCTGCACCACCAGCGCGGTCAGCCGCCAGCGACGCGGCGAGACAAGGATGCCCGGCACGGTCGCCAGCAGCAGGCCGAGAAAGGCGATCAGGCGCAGCGCGTTGCTCCACAGCCCCGACAGCGCCTCGCCGATACCGGCCACAAAGCCGGCCACGCCACCAAACGCCGGTGACGCAGGTGATTTGTCCGGCATCGCATCGGCCACTGCCGCCAGCAAGCGCGCATGGGCCGGTGCGAGATCCCGCAAGGCTGCCGGATCGGCCTCGCCAAGCAGATCCAACAGCAGGCTGGCGCCAGCGGTATCGAGACGGCGGATGCCGCTGGCATCGATACGCGACGTCCCGCTGGCTGCACGACGCGCCGCGTCCACGGCGGACTGGAGCGTCATGACGTGCAACAGCGTCCAGTCACCGCCCAGATGGATCACCCCCTGCGCATCGGGGCCCTGCAGCCACGGCGTGTTCATGGATGCAGGCACCAGTGCCAGGGCTCGTACACGATGCCGTGCGGATTGTCCCGCGGGTAGCTCATCGTGAAGCCGAAACGGGCCGCGTTCATGCCGAGCCAGGCGAACGCGGGCGTGGCTTCGAAGCTTTCCTCAGCCGGTGGCTCGCCCGGCGTGCCGATATCCAGCGCACGGCCGCTGTGGTGTTCGCTGTAGCCGGGGGCGGCATTGACCTGGAGGATCTCAGCCAACGCCTGCCCACGCGCCAGCTTGCGACGGAAGATCCCGAGTTGGTAGGCGTGGCTGCGATAGCCGGAGATGGCATCCAGCGCCACATCATCCGCCCGAGCGGCCTCGCGCATGGCGACCCAGCCGCGCGCCGCCGCGGCCGTCAGCCACAGTGGCCTGCGGTAGCGGTCGAAGCCGGCGAAAGCGAGCGACGCCGGCTCGGGGACCATGGCGAGTCGATGCTGCCGAGAGTAATCCGCATCGATGCCCAAGCCGGCGAGCAGCGTACGCAGCGGTGCCAGCGGCAGCGTGCTGCCCGTCCGGGGAATTTCATCCAACCGCGCCAGCAACTCCTGCTCCGACAACCGCCCAAGCGCGGCGCGCAAGGCCGGCGGTTGCAATCCGAGTACACGCCCCGCCTTGACCACTGCCAGCCAGCGCCCATCCCCCTTGCGCCGCAACACCCAGCGCGCCCCGGCCAGCGCGCGTGCACTGGCATTGCCGCGAGCAGGCATCAGCCCGGCCGGCAGGGCTTCGATACGTTCGAAATTGATCAGGGTCCGGGGCGCAGTCCGCATGGCGCAAGGGTAACCCGGAAGCGATGAACCCGGTTCACCCGAGCCTGAGTGCATCCAGCAAAGCTTGGGGCTGCTGCACGCTGAGCATCAACGCACGCTTGCCGCCACGCTCGGGCAGGAGCAGAACCGGGCTGGCCTCGGTCACGGCGCAGAACACCCGGCGGCTCCAGACCCGGCCACGAAAGTGGCCGACTGCGAGTCCAGGCAGGCCGATGCCGTTGCTGCGGAGGCCGGGGCGCCAATCGCCGGAGGCATCCAGCGGAAGGATGCGTGCAGCGTCCAGATCCAGATCCGCGACGGGCACGCGGCGGCGATAGCCGCTGGCGCGCACCTCCAGACGCCCTGCGTCGAGACGCACCCGCATGCGGTGCAGGCCGAACCAGAGCAGACCCGCCAGCACGATCATGGCGGCCCCGATGAAAGCCGGCAGCCAGATCGCCAAGGGCTGCGTCTTGCCACCCAGTCCGACCAACAGCGGCAGACCCAATGCCAGCAGCGGCAGCACCGCGATCAGGGCCACGATGGAAACACGCGCCGCCTTGCCGGGCGGGGCGATGGCGAAGTCACGGTTCAACTCGCCACCCCCGCAAAAGCTGCGATGTCATCGATCACCGCTTCATCCACCTGGCCCGGCGTGGCGTATTCAGCCGGGCCAGGCTCACCCTTGCCGGTGATCATCAGGTGGTTGAGCGCCGGGTACAGGGCGAACTGCACCCGCCCATCGGCTGCGAAGGCTTCACGCCAGCGTGCGAAGTCTCCGGTGGCGGTAACCTGGTAGTCGCGCCCGCCCTGCAACACCAGGATCGGCTGCGGCAGCGTGGCCGCCACGGCCACGGGATCGTAATCGCGCAGGTCGATCCAGTAGCGCGCCGGCAGGCCCAGCAGGGTGTCGGCGACGGGAACGTCCTCGGACAAGCTGGCGACGGCAGCGGCCTGTGCCGAAATCAATTCGATCCGGGTGTTTTCATCGGCGCTGACTTCCCCGTCCAGTGCGGCCAGATAGCGAACCTGCTCAAGCACGATGTCCTGCAGTGGGCGCGCGGGCGCAGCCAGCAAGATCAATCCAGCCAGCTCTGGCGCGCGCTGGGCGATGCGCGGGGCCATCTGCGCGCCGAGACTATGGCCGGCCAGGAATACGCGTCGGGGATCCACTTCCGGCGCGGCGCGCAGTTGCGCCACGGCCTGCACCGCGTCATCCACGGTTTCCTCATCCACGGTGAAGTCCTGCGAGGCAAACGCCTCGGGGTGGGCATGGGTACGCTTGTCATAACGCAGCACCGCCACGCCGCGTTCGGCCAGGCCCCGGGCGATGTCGCGGAAGGGACGGTTCGGGCCGATGGTTTCGTCGCGATCCTGCGGGCCGGAACCGTGCACCAGGACCACGGCGGGAAACGGGCCGGCTCCGCGCGGCAAGGTCAGGGTTCCACCCAGCGCCAGCGTCCCCTCGCCGACGGGAAAGTCGCGCTCGACAAAGCCTTCGCCCGTTTCGGGCAGCGGGGCTGCGGCGGGTGTGGACTGTGCGGGCACCAGCCGGAATCCACCGATCCGGCCATCGGCCTGCACCGCGATACGTGCGTCCAGCGATGCCAGGCCAAAGACCAAGGTCGAGGTGACCACCGGTGTGTCGCCCACCCTCTCCCCGCGCAGCGGGCTGCGGGACTGGCGTGCGCCGAGCTGGTTGGGCAACGCTTCCCATATTTCCTTGAGCTTGCCGCCTGCCAGGGCCTCGCGGACTTCCGGCGAGGTGCGTTCGAGCGCCTGCTCGTAACGCCCCGCATCAAGCTCATCGAGGAAGGCCTCGCCGATACGCAGGTGCTCGGGCTCGGCCTGGGCGCTCTGGGCCGGCGGCGGCAGCAACAGGGTTTCGAAGAACCAGCGTGCGCTGAAGTACACCCCCACCAGGGAGCCCAGCGCGAGAATCAGGACCATGAGCTTGCGATTCATGGCGCCCTCAACCTGGACGCTTGAAGAACAAGGTGATCACCATGCCGTACAACAGGGAGTTGACCAGCTCCCAGCCGTCCCGGCCTTCCTTGTTCAGCACCTCGGCCACTTCATCGTGCCGGAACTCGCCCCAGATGCTCGGGGTGACGGTCATCACCTTGTATTCCCATCGCTCAACGCTCATCGCCCTCGTCTCCCGTTTCATTGTCCAGCGGCGCGGCGGGCGGCAGGCGTCCGGCCTGTCGCAAGGCGCCGCGCAGCACGTATTCGATCTGCGCGTTCAATGAACGCAATTCGTCATCGGCCCAGCGCTGTGCCGCCGCCAGCACTCTGGCGTCGACGCGCAGCGGATAGGCTTTTTTCTCTTTCATGGAATTCGGGATCGGAGATCGGGGGGTTCGTGAGGGCAGGAGGAGGGAATCTTTTCCCACTCCCTATTCCCTATTCCCTGCTCCCGGCCCTCAATACAGCGAGCCGGTATTGAGCACGGGCTGGGCCGAGCGGTCGCCGCACAGCACGACCAGCAGGTTGCTGACCATGGCCGCGCGACGCTCCTCGTCCAGCTCCACCACGCCGCTCTTCTTCAGCTCGTCCAGGGCCATTTCGACCATGCTCACGGCGCCGTAGACGATCCGGGTGCGAGCCGCAACCACGGCCTCGGCCTGTTGGCGCTGGAGCATCGCCTGGGCGATTTCCGGGGCATAGGCCAGGTGGCTGATGCGCGCCTCGATCACCTCCACACCGGCCCGCGCCAGACGCTCGGCGATCTGCACCTGGAGGTGCTCGGACACCTCCTGAGGATGACTGCGCAGTGCGACCCGGCCGTCCTCGTGGGCGTCGTAGGGATAGCTCGAGGCCATCGCACGCAGCGCGGATTCGGACTGGATGTGCACGTAGCTCTCGTAGTCGTCGACGTTGTAGACCGCCTCGGCCGAATCGATCACCTGCCAGACGATCACCGCGGCGATCTCGATCGGGCTGCCCTCCAGCTCGTTGACCTTGAGCTTGCCGCTCTCGAAGTTGCGCACCCGCAGCGACACCTTGCGGGTGGAGAAGAAGGGGTTGTTCCAGCGCAAGCCGGTTTCCTTGACCGTGCCCACATAACGCCCGAACAGGCTCAGCACGCCGGCTTGGTTGGGCTCGAGCGTGTAGAAACCGGCGAACCCCGCCGCAAGCAGCAGGCCGGCCACCAGCGAGACACCGACCAGCAGCGGCGCATCACCGCGAGCCACAGCGTAGATGAACAACGCAGCCAAGCCCGCAATGGCCAACAGCAAGGCCAGCAGCGTGGGGATTCCGGGCAGGGACTTCTTCGAGATCTCGTGCATGACACTCTCCGTGGTTGCGAATTTATGATATCACTTCGATATCAATCAACAAGACGGGCCTTCTCGCCGGGTGTGACACGATCCTCGACCGCGGGCAGCTGGTAGCGCACCAGCGGGGCGGGCAGGCGTTCGGAGCTGATCCACACCGAATCGCCATCCACGGCAAAGCCCACGGCCTCCGCCTGCGCCATCCACGGCAGATCAAGACGCTGCGGCGCTTGCGCCAGCGCCACCGCCCATCCTTGCGGATGGCGCGGCCAGAGGTAGAGGTACAGGTAACTCATCACCGCGAACATCGAACCGTCGGCGCGGATGTCGGCGGCGGTGATCTGGCCGCGATACTTGCCATAGACCGGGTTCTGCGCCCGATCCTCCGGCGTGGGCTGCACGATGCCGGCCAGCGTACCCAGCGGTTCGGCGACCTGCACTGCATCGGCGTCATCAGGAAACAAGGGCAGACGGAACAGCTCCGGCGGCACGCGCTTCTTGGACACGAGGTACACGGCCTGTTCGGTCATGTCCACCGCCACCGCCTCGCAATCGCGTGGGCCGTCCGGCCATCGGAAACGGATCGTGCGCACGGATTCGGCGTGGCTGTCTTGCAGCGCTTCGGGCTCTTGCACCACGTGCAAGGCAAGCTCTCGCCGCAGGCCGCCGTTGTCGCCGGTATCGGCCACCAGCAACCAGCCACGGCCATCGTGCTCGAAGCTCGCCATATCCTCCCAGTCCACGCTCACCACAGGCAGCGCCAACGAGCCGCGAACGCTGCCGTGCACATCCACTGCGTAGAGTACGCTCGGCTGGCGGCTGTCGTTGTGCATCCAGACGATGCCAGCGTGCCGGCGCGACACCGCCAAACCGCTGATTTCTGCCAAGCGCGCATCCGCGATGACGGCGGACAGCGTTGCGCGGTCGGGCAGCGGCGGAATATCGCGAGTCTCGACAGGCTCCGGGCCCGGATCATCGCTTGCATGCGACGCACCGACGCAAGCCAGCAGAAGCAGGAGAAAAAAACGCATCATCCGCGGATGATGCCATGCGCAGCCCGGACGCCGTTTCCCGTTAGCTGGGCATATGCGCGAACGCCGAAAGCCTCCACGGTGGGAGGCCTTCGGTAAAGAATGCGTTCCTCACAAGCCTCCCTTCCGGCCTACGACACAGGGATTTGCTCGAAGCCGTTGGCAAAGATCTGGTCCGAAGCAGGCAGCTCACAGCTCTGCACGCTCACGTTGTCCACATCCCAGCCCGGACGTCCCACCGAGCTGTCCGTGCCGATCCGCCAGCGGAACTGCACCGTCTGGCCGGCATAG
>CAZTXX010000118.1:0-7098 GCA_964617405.1 uncultured Aquimonas sp.
GATGCTTGGAGGAACCCATGTCGATGAAGTCGATCACCACCAGGCCGCCGAGGTCGCGCAGGCGCATCTGGCGCGCCACTTCCTCGGCCGCTTCCAGGTTGGTGTTGAACGCGGTTTCCTCGATGTCGCCGCCCTTGGTGGCGCGTGCCGAGTTGACGTCGATGGCGGTCAGCGCCTCGGTCTGGTCCACCACGATGGAACCGCCCGAAGGCAGGCGCACGGTGCGTTCATAGGCGTTCTCGATCTGCGATTCGATCTGGAAGCGGTTGAACAGCGGCGTGGTGTCCTTGTAGAACTTGAGCTTGCGCAGGTTCTGCGGCATCACCTGCTGCACGAACTCGCGCGCATCGTCGAACATTTCCTGGCTGTCGATCAGGATCTCGCCGATGTCGGCGCGCAAGTAGTCGCGCAGTGCGCGGATGATCAGGCGCGATTCCTGGTAGATCAGGAAAGGAGCGGGCTTGGTCAGCGCGGCGTCGGTGATGGCCTTCCACACCTGCAGCAGGTAGTCCACGTCCCACTGCAGTTCTTCGGCGTCGCGTCCCACCCCGGCGGTGCGGATGATCACGCCCATGTCGTCGGGGATCGACATGCGATCCAGCGCTTCCTTGAGCGCGGCGCGGTCGTCGCCCTCGATGCGCCGACTCACGCCACCGGCGCGCGGACTGTTGGGCATCAGCACTAGGTAACGCCCGGCCAGCGAGATGAAGGTGGTCAGCGCCGCACCCTTGTTGCCGCGCTCTTCCTTGTCCACCTGCACCACCACTTCCTGGCCTTCGCGCAGGAGCTCCTTGATGGTGGCCTTGGAGGGATTGACCCCGTCGATGAAATAGTCCGAAGAGATCTCCTTCAGGGGCAGGAAGCCGTGCTTGTCGGCGCCGTACTCCACGAAGGCGGCCTCCAGCGAGGCCTCCAGCCGGGTGATCCGGCCCTTGTAGATGTTGGACTTTTTCTGTTCCTTCGAGGGCTGCTCGATGTCGATGTCGTACAGCGTCTGCCCATCGACGGTGGCCACGCGCAGCTCTTCCTGCTGCGTGGCGTTGATCAGCATTCTTTTCATTGTGTTGTCATTCCTCACGCGCTCAAGCCGCAAGGAACGCCGGGGGCTCCGCGCCCAGTTTCGGGGGCATCGGTCGCGCAAGGCGCGGACCGGTGCCGTGCAGAATCTCCAGCGCATCGAACCGTCGGGCCATTCCCGCGGGAGCGCGTTTCATATCACTTCAAGGGGAAGCCGACTGGCGCACAGGCGCCTTGCCGGCCCGTATGCCGGAAAGCCGATTCCGCACTTTCCGGGCGAACTGCCTGCCCCGTCACTGCGCAGCGGCTACACTTGCATGCAAGGTGGCGCGCTGCAGCAAGATCCGGGGCGGAACCTTCGCTGTTCGCCGCCATTTCGGGGCGGACAGCCAAATCCTGACGTTATCTCGCTTGTGCAGTGTAGCAATCCCATGACAACGGCGGCAAACGGGCCCAATCCCGGCGTCCGGCTGGTACGGGTGGAACCCGACCGTGCCGGCCAGCGCATCGACAATTTCCTCTCCGGCCAGCTCAAGGGCGCGCCGCGCTCGCTGGTGTACCGGCTGCTGCGCACCGGCCAGGTGCGGATCAACGGCAAGCGGGCCAAGCCCGACTCGCGCCTGGAAGCCGGCGACGAGGTGCGTATCCCGCCGGTGCGCCTGGAGGAACCCGACGCGCCACGCCCGCCGCCCGAACGCGCGCTGGCAGAGCTGGAAGCGGCGATCGTGTTCGAGGATGCCCGCCTTCTGGCGCTGAACAAGCCCTCGGGCCTTGCCAGTCATGGCGGCAGCGGCATCCGCTTCGGCGCAATCGAAGCGCTGCGCGCGCTGCGTCCGACGCAGAACCTCGAGCTGGTGCACCGCCTCGACCGCGACACCTCGGGGCTGCTGGTGGTGGCGAAAAAGCGTTCAGCACTGACCGAGCTGCAGGCCCTGCTGCGCGAAGAACACGGCACCGGGCTGACCAAGCGCTACCTGACCCTCCTCACCGGGCGCCTGCCCGACGGCACCCTGACGGTGGACGCACCCCTGCATATCGGCCTGCGCCAGGGCGGTGAGCGCCACGTGCAGGTGCACCCGCAGGGCAAACCCTCGGTCAGCCACTTCCGCGCGCTGGAGCGGCGTGGCGGACACACGTATTGCGAAGTGCGCATCGAAACCGGCCGCACCCATCAGATCCGCGTGCACGCACGTCACCTCGGCCACCCGGTGGCCGGCGATGACAAGTACGGCGATGCGGCGATCAACCGGCGCCTGCGCGAACAGGCCGGCCTGCGGCGGCTGTTCCTGCACGCCGCCTCGCTGGAGTTCGCCCTCGATGGCGGCCATGCGCCCTATCTTCTCAACGCCCCGCTCGCCCCGGATCTGGCCGAATCGCTCGACCGTCTGGGCTGACATGCGCGCCCGCCGGTCACGCCGTGGTCGTTCCGGCGTCCTGAACCGGCGCGCGAGGCGTTATCCTGCGCCAGTTCTTTCCTTGCCATGACCGGAGGCGGCATGTTCACCCGTTTGATGAATGTCTTTCGCGGCTTTCTGTCGCTGTTCGTTTCCGGCATCGAGAAGCGCAACCCCGAGGCCCTGCTGGAACTGGAGCAGGAAAACCTGCGCAAGCAGATCGGCAGCTACAACCAGTCCCTGGCCACCCACGCCGGTCTGGCCGAGCGCCTGATGAGCCAGGTGCGCAAGCTGGAAACCGAGGAAACCGAACTGCGCGCCAAGACCCGCGCCCATCTGCGCGCCGGCAACCAGTCGGCCGCCGCGCAACTGGCCCTGCGCCTGCAGACGGTCACGCGCGAGCTGACCGAGAACCGCAGCCAGATGGAACAGGCCGAGCAGACCTACAAGGATCTGGTCAAGGCCCGCGATGTGGCGGTATCGGCGGCGCGCGCCAAGATCGACAGCCTCAAGGGTGCGATCAACGACATGCGCATGAAGAAGGCGCTGGCCGACATGAACGAGATGGCGGCCGGCATGATCGGCCAGATCGGCGGTTCCGGCGACACCCTCAACCGCCTGCAGGACATGGTCGAGGAGGAACGCACCAAGCAGGCCGGTCGCGCCCGGGTGGCCAAGGATTCCATCGACATGAGCGACATCAACCTCAAGGAGGCCGAGCAACAGGCGCTGGCCGACCAGGCCCTGGCCGACTTCGCCGCCGCCGAGGGCCTGACGCTGGAAGGCGATCCGCTGCCGCAGTCGACCGAACGCAGCATGGGCTCGGCGCCGCGCGCCAGCGACAGCGAATCGACTTGAGCTTTCCCCCTTTCCCCGTCACCGACGGGGCAAAGGGAATCAAGGACACGCCGCTGCCGGGACACGACACGAGATGCCACTGGAACCGCACGCACCCACCTGGCTGTCGGAGCTGGCGCTGGCCTATGAAAGCGGCGCGCACGGGCAGTTCGTGCTGTATGGCAACGTCACCGACCGCTTCGTGCTCGGGGGCCGGCTGGTGGCCCTGGGTCGCTATCTGGAGGCACAGCTGCTGGGCGGTTTCCACGTGGTGTTTTCCTACGATGCCGGCAATGGCCTGGCCCTCGTGCGTGGCGCCGAACGCCTGCGTGAATGGCCGGCCTTCGAAAAACTCGGGGCGATGCCGCGCGAACCGCGTGCCGCGCTGGAGGTGGTGGCGCGCTACCTGCGCTACCGCGCCAACCTGCGCGCACTGGGTCGCGGCGAAGACGAGCACGTGGCCTTCATCCTGCGCGGCGCCGACCAGTGGTTGCCCGGTGGTCGGCAGGGCGATTTCGAGATCGCCAGCCTCGCCAGCCTGATCCGCGACTTCGCCAGCGAGCCACCCTACGCCGAGCTGCCCTTCGCCAGCTTCCTGGTGGCCGACAACCTCAACGACCTGCACCCGCAGGTGGCCTTCAATCCGCGCGTGGCGCGCTTCCGCATTCCCTTGCCCGATGTGAGCCAGCTCACCGGCGCGCTGGCCCAGTTGCGCATCGACCACCCGGAAGCCTTTGACCCGGCACAAGGCGATGAAGCCGCTGCACAATCGCTGGCCGGGGTCAGCCTGAGCGCGCTGCAAAGCCTGGTACGCCAGCGCGCCCACCAGCGCCGTCCGCTGCAACCGGCGGATTTCGTCGAGGTGAAGAAGGCGCTGGTGGAAGGCGATGCCGCCGGGCTGATCGAGTTCGTCGAATCACGCCGCACCCTGGACGACTACCACGCTCCGCCCGGCCTCAAGGACTGGCTGCGCCAGGACATCGCGTTGTGGCGCAATGGCGATACCCGCGCCCTGCCGATGGGTTATCTGCTGTGCGGCCCGGTCGGCACCGGCAAGACCTTCCTGGTGGAATGTCTGGCCGGTGAAGCCGGGGTTCCGGTGGTCAAGCTCAAGAACTTCCGCGACCGCTGGGTAGGATCGAGCGAGGGCAACCTCGAAAAGATCTTCCGCCTGATCCGCGCCCTGGGGCGCTGCATCGTCTTCATCGACGAGGCCGACCAGACCCTGGGCAAGCGCGATGCCGGCAGCGGCGACTCGGGACTGTCCGGGCGTCTGTATTCGATGATCGCGCAGGAAATGAGCGATTCCGGCAATCGCGGCCGGCTGATGTGGATGCTCGCCTCCTCGCGCCCCGACCTGATCGAGGTGGATCTCAAGCGTCCCGGCCGGGTGGATGTGAAGGTGCCGCTGTTGCCCACCGCCAGTCGCGAGGAAAGCGCGGCCTTGTTGAACGTGCTGCTCAAACGCTTCGGCATTGCGCCAGGCGCGGAGGCAATGGCGGACCTGCCGTTGCCAACCCTGCTCACCCCGGGTGCGGCTGAAGCCCTGGCAGTCAAAACCTATCGCCTGACCCGCACCGACGGACTCGACGCGCTCGCCGCACTGGCGCGCTGCCTGGAAGGTTACCAGGCGCCGGTGCCGGCTGATGTGATGGCCTTCCAGATGCATATCGCCATCCGCGAAGCCACCGACATGCAGTTCGTGCCCGAGGCGCTGCGCCATTATGGCGAGGCCCTGCCATGAGCCTTGGACGCCGGCTGTGGGCCGCGTTCACCGCCCGCCCGCTGGGCATGCCGGTGCCGCCCAATTTCTTCTTCCTGGGTGCGATGGGCCTGCTCGGCGCCTTCCTCAGCACGGGCTTCTGGTTGCTGGGTGCGGGGCTGGAAGTCGCCTATCTCGTAGGCTTGGCCAACAACCGGCGCTTTCGCAACGCGCTCGACGCCGAGGCCGCGCGCGATACCCCGGCCGAGCGGCGCTACTACAGCCTGTTCGATACGCTCGACCGCGAACGCCGCGAACGCCAGCGCGCGCTGGAAAAGCGCGGCAGTGAAATCGTCGCCCTGCTCGATGCCGACCCGATGATGCGCGCCTATTCCGACAGCATTGAACAACTGGTCTGGCTCAACCTGCGCATGCTCGCCGCCAGCCAGACCATCTCGCGGGTGCTGGCCACCGCCCACGAGGAAAGTCAGCGCCTGCAGGCGCAGGAGGACGGGATCGACGCACGTCTTGCGCGCTCCGATCTGGATGCCGAGTTGCGCCGCAGTCTGGAGCAGCAAAAGCAGGTCATCGATGCCCGCCAGGTCGCGCATGCCCAGGCCGCGCTGCGCGCCGAACGCATCGAGGCCGAACTGGCCCGCATCGACCAGCAGGTTTCACTGATCCGCGAACAGGCCCTGCTGGCCGGCGACGAGAAGCGCATCGGCAGTTCGCTTGATGCCCTGACGTCGGCCTTCAACGAGGCCGACCGCTGGCTCGACAGCCAGCGCGACCTGCTCGGCGCGCTGGATCTGGATGAAAACGCCAGCCTGCCCTCGCGCGTGCTGCGCGGTGGCACACCCCCTTCCAAACCCTTGTCCGAAGGAGCATCGCGATGAACCCGATTCGTTTTCCGCAAGACCAGCGTGGTGGTGCGGCCGGCGTGCTCATCACCCTGCTGCTGGTGGTCGCGCTGCTGGCGATGGGTGGCTGGCTGGTACTGCGCGACATGCGCCCCTCGGGCGAGCCCGCGGGCCAGAGTGACGAGGTGACCCGGATCCGTGCCGAAGCGCGTGATGCGCCCGATCCCATCGAACCGCTCACCGCGTTGCCACGTCTCGATGCCGCGGCCACCTACCAGCCGCAAGGCGACATCATCGACGTGGACATCAGCGAATACGCCGGGTATGCCGGCCTGGTGGTGGCCAATGGCGGGCTGGCGCCCAATCCGGACTCCTTCTTCGCGCGCAACTACGGCTTCCAGGTGCGGCTCACGCTGGAGGAAGAGGAAGGCTGGTCCAAGCTCAACAACGGCCGCGTCGCCGCCTCGGTCACCACGGTCGACACGCTGGCCGTGCTCGGGCGCCAGTTCGATATCGTGGTGCCCGCGCAGATCGGCTTTTCGCGCGGCGCCGACCAGGTCGTGGTGGACGCCGGCATCACCTCGATCAACCAGCTCAAGGGCCGCGTGCTGGCGGCCTCGCAGTTCAACGAGAGCGAGTTCTTCATCCGCTACCTGGCCTCGGAAGCCGGCGTGCCGGTGAAGGTGTTGCGCGACCTCGACGCGCGCCCCTCCGCGGGCGAACTCGGGCTGGTATTCTACGAGGATGCCTTCGTGGCCTGCGAGGCCTACCAGGCCGAGCTTTCCATCAGCCGCCCGCGCCTCAACGGCTGTGTCGGCTGGTCACCACGCACCGACGAGGTGGTGGCCGCCTCGGGCGGGCGCGCCAAGATCCTCGTCTCCAACCGCAACCTCTTGGTGGTGGCCGATATCCTCACCGTCAACCGCGGCTTTGCCCAGGCCCACCCCGAATGGATGAAGGGCCTGGTGCACGGCCTGATGGAAGGCAATCGCCAGGTGCGCGACAACCCCGAATCGCATCTGGAGGTGATCGCCAAGGCGTTCGGTTGGAACGCGGCCGATACCCGTGCCGAACTGGCCAAGGTGCACCTGTCCAACCTGCCCGAGAACCTTGCCTTCTTCAGCGGCCAGATCGATGCCGCCGGCTCCTTCCAGGGCATTTTCCAGTCCTCGGTGCTGGCCTACGGGAATCTCATCCGCAACCCGGCCGATCCGGCCCGCTTCGTCGATACCCAATGGCTCGACGCCTTGGGCAAGACCGGCCAGTTCGCCGATCAGACCGTGGCCAT
>CAZTXX010000119.1:0-7060 GCA_964617405.1 uncultured Aquimonas sp.
TGCATCGGCGACAGTACGACTGCCACTTGAATTCGCATCACCCCGACACAGCCGCCCAATCGCCGTCGTTTCCGAGCGGGTGGATTCGAAGGCGTCGAAGCCGAGCTTGGCGGTGGTGGTGCCGTCAACAACACCCATACGTGCCGAACCAATGGTGGCTGCACCAGCGGTGCCGCTCACGTTGCCTACTTCGCTGGTACCGCCCGCGCCCCACACCGAAGCGGTGAAGGTGTTGCCGGCCTTGTAGAACATCTCGATGGAGTACCACTTGTTGGCCTGGATGCCGGAGACGGAACCTGCGCTCGCGCCGTTCTGACGGAAGGCAAAGGACGAGCCGGTGAAATCCACTTCGATCGCCGCAGTGCCGCCGGCGTTGTCGTCGCTGCCAGCCTTGAAGATGGTGACCGTGCCGCCGGTAGCCTTGGTGAGCACGTAGAAACGGGCGCGGTAGATGCCTTCGGTGCCCGGGGTGTTGTCGGTAACGTACTTGCCGCTATCGACGGAAAGCGCGCAGACGCCGCTGTAGCGGGCGATGCCGTCAGCCGGGCCGCCGGCGTTGGCTGCGGTGGTGGCGGTGTTGGCACCGTTCCAGTTTGCAACGGTACAAGCCAATGCGCCGCTCGTCGGCAGTGCGACGAGGAGGGCTGCGGCCAGGAGAGTCCTGGATGAAATCTTCATGTTCGACACCCTTTTGATTGTTGGTTTCGGACAGAGCCGAAGGTTGGACGGCTCCCACAAGCGCACCAAGCTTAACATACGCTTGCCAAGGTGCAAGCACTTGTTGCATCGGGGGAACTTTCGCGCCTGGAGCGAGGTTTCGGCTCCGGGCTTGCAGGTAGTACGCAGTGGCGTGGGGTTTTGTGTCACGAGTTCGCGAGGCTTGTGGGCGCCGCCTGCAGCGGCCGGGAGGAGTGTCGCGTTGCGGCGGTATTTGACGTGATTTGTCAGGTGAGTGCAAGCGCAAGGGTTGCGCCAAGCATCGGATGTGGGAGGCAGCTCGCACTTTGAGGTGGTCCGCGCTTGTAGCAGTGCACCGAGCCAGCTCCGCCTACAGGGCTTTGTCCGAGGCTGGCGAACAGACCTTTTGCAGGCCGGAAGACAATCCCATCAATGGCGGAGAGCGCCGGTTGAGCCCGGGTTGCGAGAGCGTCGGCTCATGGTTGCCGAGGTCACTCGGCAGTATGCGCAGCCAGCTCCACGTCTACGGAGGCGTGCCATCCGGACGTTGAAGCTCGGCGATGAGATCGCGGGTAACAGGGTCGTCTGCGGCCGGGCCGGGGGCATCGAAGGATGGCTCGAGGCCGAGTGCGATGCGCTTGCCGAGCTCCACACCCCACTGGTCGAACGGGTTGATACCCCAAAGGGTGGCCTGGATGAAGACGCTGTGCTCATAGAGTGCCAGCAGCGCTCCGAGGCTTTCCGGAGTGAGCGTATCGAGCAGCAGCACGCTGGATGGGCGATTGCCCGGATAGACGGCCTGCGGGTTGTCGGCCGGGGCACCGTTGGCGAGCGCTTCGGCCTGGGCCAGCATGTTGGCCAGCTGGACACGATGCAGGTTTGCGTACGGATGCTCCACCTGCCGTACACCGATGAATTCCAGCGGCACCGTATCTGTCCCTTGGTGCAAAGCCTGGAAGAAGGAATGCTGGGCGTCGGCGCCCGCGCTGCCCCAAACGGCGGGCGCGGTGGAACAGGGTACGGCAAGGCCGTCTTGGGTGACGGATTTGCCCAG
This sequence comes from uncultured Aquimonas sp., assembly GCA_964617405.1. Lineage (GTDB taxonomy): Bacteria > Pseudomonadota > Gammaproteobacteria > Xanthomonadales > Xanthomonadaceae > Denitratimonas. The sequence continues at coordinate 1,733 of CAZTXX010000119.1, forward strand.
GCTCTCCATCGTCAGTTGTTGCAGCCAGGCAGGCAAGCGTGAAAGGCGGTCGTCGTAGGGCAGTACGGCCTGGCTGTTGTAGCCCATGGCGTTGCGGTTCCACACGGCCACAAGCGCATGGCGCACAGCCAGGTTGTGCTCCGGTTCGCTCGCGTGGACGTGGGCGTCCATTTGCGCCGCACCGTCCAGCAGACGCTCGAAGACCTCAATGCCGAGCGCGGCTGCCACGCTGAAACCCACCGCGGACCATAGCGAGTAGCGCCCCCCCACCCAGTCCCAAAGCGGCAGGATGCGGTCGGGTGCGATGCCGAATGCAGCAGCGCGCGAGAAATTGGCGGTGACGGCCAGCAGGCGCTCGCTACCACCCAGCCAGTCGCGCAGGATGGCGCCATTGAGCAGGGTTTCGCGGGTGCCGAAGCTCTTTGAAACCAGTACGGCAGCCGTGTGCTGCGCCGGCAGCCTGGCAAGCAGGCGCGATATGGCATAGCCGTCGCTGGCGCTGAGAAAATGCACCCGAACGCGCTGCGGGTGGGTGTCACGCAAGGCGTCGAGCACAAGGCGCGGGCCAAGGTCGGAGCCGCCGATGCCGACATGGACAAGATCGGTGATGTGTTCGTCACGCAATGTGTCGATCAGCGCCGCCATGCTTCGTTGCGCGGCACGGGCTTGCGCGTGCGCCTGTTGCGCGAGTGGCGTGGTGCCGAGGCTGGAGCGCAATGCCGTGTGCAACGCGGGACGCGCTTCCGAGACGTTGACCGGCGCACCATCGAACAGCGCGGTGATCGCTGCCGGTACGGCACGCTGCCTGGCGGTTGCGAACAGGGCGCTCCAGGCTTCGGCGTCGATACGCTGACGCGCGAAACAAGCCAGCAATGGCCCGGCACGCAACGTGGTGGCGGCAAATCGCCCCGACTCCTGCGCGACCAGATCCATCAGACGCTGCTGATGCAGGCGTGCGGCATGGGGAGCAAGGGCATTGAGCCAGTCGGCAGCGTGCATGAGGTGGGCGTGGTTGTTGGGATGGTATCAGGGGAGGCCTTGAAGAAGGCTGTCATGCTCGCGTAGGCGGGCATCAAGCGACTTCAAACCATTGAAAATAGCGGCACTGGACTCCCGCCTGCGCGGGAGTGACGAGCAAGAAACCCATTTGTTCAGAGGTTCACTGGCGCGATGGCCATGGAGATGGAGGAGACGCCGGCTCCCGGCGATTCGGCAACATCAACTGTTGCCAAAACGCAACACGCAGGATGTGGCGACGGTGGCCCATGCTAGCAAAAGCCCGCGCCCGGTTGCGCCCCGGCCGTCACAGGCATATCGCAACTTGCTGATTCTTCGTGGAAAGTCAAAACTTTTTGACAAAAAAAACCCCGCTGGAAATACCCAACGGGGTTATAACGGAGTGACGATTACCCAAACAATGCGCCCTGCATTACCCCCCGGTGGTGCGCGAATCGCTGCATCAAGGCCGGGAGGCGTAGCCAATCTACCACAACGTTTGCAGAAAAGCTACACCTTCCACACACACCCTTCCACACCGTGTCGTCGGGTCGGATTTGGCTCGATGTTTTGGCGGACTGTGACCCTCAGCACACACCCCGATACGCACGGATGCGAGGTGCTCACGGGTCCGCAACCACGCGTTCCGAGATCCCTGCTCACCTCGCCAGGACAACGGCGATGGCGCATGGCGCAAACGGCAGGCGGCTTTGTCGGAAACCACCAAAGAAAACGGGCGACCGAAGCCGCCCGTTTCCCGGTGCCTTGAGGCGGGATCAGGCGTCGCCTGCCTGCTCTGCCGGCTCCTTCTTCGCACCTACCCACAGGCGCAGGGTGAACCATGCGAGCATCATGGCGCCGACGGCGAAGATCGTGTCGCCCGGCACGCGCATCCAGACCAGCAGGTGGATGATCGGACGGGTCATGAACTCGGCCGAGCGCGCGTACCAGTAGCCGTGCTCCAGTGCCGCTTCAAGCTGCAGCACGCCCATCGGCAGCAGCGTGAGCAGGGCCATCAGCGCGAGGCCGATGTTGAGGGCCCAGAATGCACCGCGCAGCAGGCCCTCGTTCCACTTCACGTCCGGCTTCAGATTGCGCAGGCAGTAGAGCATCAGGCCGATGCCAAGCATGCCGTACACCCCGAACAGGGCGGTGTGGCCGTGCAGCGGCGTGAGGTTCAGGCCCTGCATGTAGTACAGCGCCAGCGGCGTGTTGATCAGGAAGCCGAACAAGCCCGCGCCCACCAGGTTCCAGAAGCTCACGGACAGGAAGAACATGATCGGCCAGCGGTAGCGCTTCATCCACGGGGTGGACTGGCTGTGGCTCCAGGTCTCGTAGGCTTCCAGGCCGATCAGGGCCAGCGGCACCACTTCCAGGGCCGAGAAGCTCGCGCCCAGGGCCAGCACGCCCGTCGTGGCACCCGCAAAGTACAGGTGGTGGAACATGCCCAGGACGCCGCCGGCCATGAACACGAAGGTGGCGAACAGCACGTTGACGGTGGCCGTCTTGCCGCGCACCAGGCCCAGCTTCACGAACAGGAAGCTGATCACGGCCACGGCAAAGACCTCGAAGAAGCCTTCCACCCACAGGTGCACCACCCACCAGCGCCAGTACTCGGCCATCGAGATATGCGTGTGCTCGCCCCACATCAAACCGGCGCCGTACAGCAGACCGATCGCGACGACCGACAGGAACAGCAGCCCAACGATCGAGGACATTTCGTCGCGACGCTTGAGCGCCGGCCACAGGGCGCGACCAACCAGCACCAGCCAGAGCATCAATCCGACAAAGAGGAACAGCTGCCAGAAGCGGCCGATGTCGACGTATTCCCAGCCCTGGTGGCCAAACCAGAAGTTGTTGGCCAGGCCCAGCTTCTGCATCACCGCGAACCACTGCCCGACGAAGGCGCCGACCACGATGATGAGCAAGCAGACGAACAGGAAGTTGACGCCCAGACGCTGGAACTTCGGCTCGTGGCCGGTGATGGCCGGGCCGATGAAGAGGCCCGTGCCCAACCACGCGGTGGCAATCCAGAGCACTGCCAGTTGCGTATGCCAACTGCGGGTCAGCGAATAAGGCAGGAAATCCGCCAGCTGCAGGCCATAGAGCTCCTGGCCTTCCACCTGATAGTGCGCCGTGGTTGCGCCCAGTGCGATCTGCACCAGGAACAACGCCAGCACGACCCAGAAATACTTGGCGGTAGCGCGCATCGACGGTGTGACCACGAGGTTCCTGAGCGGATCCGTCTTCGGCGGTACCAGCACCGGCTCCTTGCCGTGCCAGACTGCGAAGTGCCAGCCCAACAGGGCGATGCCCGCGATCATGAAGAGGATGCTGAACATGGTCCAGATGAAGTTGCTGGAGGTCGGGCTGTTGCCGGCCAGCGGCTCATAGGGCCAGTTCTGGGTGTAGCTCATGGACTTGCCCGGACGCTCCGCGGCAGCGGCCCAGCTGGTCCACCAGAAGAACGCGGTCAAGGCCTGGCGATGCTCGGGATCGGCCATGGTGTTTTCACGCATGGCGTAGGCCTTGCGCAAGTCCTGCATGGACGCGTCATTGCCGAACAGGGCGGCATAGTGACCGGCGACTTCCTGCACCGCCGTGGCGCGCAACGAAGAGAGCACGATGTCTCCGCGTTCCGGATTCCAGGTGTTGTTGCGCAGCTCCGGCTGCACCACCGCCTTCAGGGCGGCCTGGGTCTGGCTATCGAGGGTGTCGAATGCGCCGCCGTGACGCTCCTGCGCCAACAGCTCCAGCATGGCTACCGCCTCGCGGTGCAACCAGTCGGCCGACCAGTCCGGCGCCACCAGTGCGCCATGCCCCCAGATCGAACCGAGTTGCTGTCCGCCGATGCTCTGCCACGCCTGGCGACCAAGCTGGATATCGGCCTTGGTGTAGATGACATTGCCCTGCGTATCGACAACCTGCTCGGGGATAGGAGGCGCCTGGCGATGGACCTCACCGCCCTGCCACAACAGGACGCTGAAGGTCACCACCAGCAGGGTGCCCAGCCACACCCACAGTTTTCTTTCCGTACTCACATCAAGCTCTCCTCAACACAGTCGAAATACCCGGGAAAATCGCGTGCGGGGGAGTATGTTGCCACGCAAGATTCCGGTGTTGACAGGAGTCAATTCGCGCTCCGTGGAAGCCCGCTCATTCATCCTGCAGACAGCTAGGAGCATCAGTTGTGCGGGCTGATGTTTGTTCTCGTACTCCTCTGTTGCCGTAGGCGGGGAGCTTGCGTCGCAGACCGGCCGCCATCCAGGCACGAAGCGTGTTTGCACACTGTCGGGCAAGTTCGGCAGCCATGAGAGGCGGTTGACGAATACGGCGGGCACCTCGGGTATGCGCCCGACACACGCAAGAAGGCCGCACCTTGTGGCGCGGCCTTCTTGGGGTTGCGTGCCGCTGATGCGGCCAGTGGACTCCGGTCAGGAGGGCAATGACAGATCCGGCTCCGGCAACGCCGCGCGTGCACGGTGGCAGCGCGAGGTCAGCGACGCGACGAAACGCCAGACGAAGCCCAAGGTCACCAACAGCAAGCCCAGGTTGCCTATGCCGGAAAGCAGGTATGGGAGCGTCGGATCAGCATCGATACGCACCCGGTCCAGATTGAAGCTAAGCAGGCCGAAGGTGACGATCACCCCGAAGATCCACATGAACAGCAGCCAGATCCCGGCCTCGAAACCGGTCAGCGGACGATGCCATCCGGTCGCCGGTGCCGATACCTTCTCGCCAATATCGGCCGGGTCACGCTTGTCATCACCTTCGCGACGCCCAAGGGTGATCAGGTCGTAGATCACCGTCATCGCACCGACAAAGAACACGAAGCCGAACACCGGCAGCAACAGCTTGAACACGCCCATCGCGGGGAACACGTCGCCACCGAACCAGTCGAGGCCGAGGATGCGATAGGCATAGATCTGCGCGGTACCGCCCCAAGCGAAGGTCAGCGCGATGCCGAGCATGCCGAGGAACACCAGCCAGAAGCCGAGCTTGCCGAGCTTCTGGTCGAAGTGCGCGTACTTGCGCACCGCCGGAACCGCCCAGTACGCCGCGCCGATACCCAGCATGCCGAAGGTGCCGAACAGGGCCAGGTGACCGTGACCGGAGGTGACCCAGGTGCCGTGCGACCAGACGTTGGTCAACGCGAAGGTCATCACGAAACCGAGGATGCCGGCGCCCACCAGTTCCAGCGTGGCCGAACCCAGCAGGAAGTAGAACGCCGGGGCGTTGACCAGCGGGCGGTCGTTGGCGTGCGAGTCGAGGTAGATGTGCCAGAAGCAGAAGATCAGCGGCAGCGGCTCGAGCGCGCTGAACAGCGAGCCC
>CAZTXX010000120.1:0-6987 GCA_964617405.1 uncultured Aquimonas sp.
TCGGTGTCGTCACCGGTCAGATGCAACGGAGTGTCGTCTTCATCCAGCGAGACCTGGGGACGGGCGCGGCGGTACTGGTCGATCATCAGGTGCTGGGCGATCTGGTACAGCCAGGTGCTGAATTTCGCCTCGGGCCGGTAGCGCTCACGCGCCGCCACCACGCGGCCCCAGGTTTCCTGGAAGCATTCGTCAGCCGTGGCGCGCGGGGATATGCCGCGCACGATGAAGCGGTACAGCGGGCCGCGGTGGCGCGCGTACAGCTGCTCGAATGCGGCGATGTCGCCTGCGGCATAGGCCAGCATCAGTTCCTCGTCGGTTGCGGCGGACGTCATGCGCGCTGCCACCCGGACAGGGCGGGAACGCGGGAGTGCCACGGCAATGTGCGGTGCCGTAGCGGGGTTTCAACGCAACAGGGCGTGTCGCGGGGTTGCAGTGGCATCCGGGCGAGACGGGAAGAGGGCATGCGTGGGGAAAGAAAGGGAACGCAAGCTTCAGGGTATAGCGTGACTCCATCCGGACAAAGCCCCGTTGCCGGGCGGTTCGACATGCGATGATGCGCCGCACATCCACGCGGAGCCCCGCAATGCCGATTTCCCCCGTCACCCTCGCCCTGATCGCGGTCACCTGCGTGGTGTCGTTTCTTGCCTGGAAGCAGACCACGTTGCTGGATCGGTTGATCCTGTGGCCACCGGCGGTTGCACGCGGTCGGGAGTATTGGCGGCTTCTGAGCTACGGATTCATCCACGCCGATGGACAGCACCTGATCTTCAACATGATCACGCTGTATTTCTTCGGTGGCGCGATGGAAAACTACCTCACCCAGCTCGGGCTGCCCTGGCCGTGGGGCTTTGTCGGCTTCTATCTCTCGGCCCTGCTGGTATCGATCCTGCCCAGCTACCTGCGCCATCGCGACGATCCCGGCTACCGCAGCCTGGGGGCTTCGGGTGCGGTGTCGGCAGTGCTGTTCGCCTTCATCCTGATCCAGCCCTGGTCGCTGATCATCGTGTTCGTGGTGCCGGTGCCGGCGATTGTCTACGCGGTGCTGTACGTGGGCTTCAGCATCTGGATGGAGCGGCGTGGGCGCGACAACATCAATCACAGTGCCCACCTGTGGGGCGCGGGCTATGGCGTGCTGTTCACCGTGCTGCTGCAGCCCAAGGTGTTGGAGCACTTCCTCTCCGCATTGCTCAATCCCGGATTCCTGCGCTGAATCAGCCCGTCTGCGCGGGGCGCAGTGCCAGGCGGACGCGGACGATGCCGGGGTCGTCGGGAACCACCCGGCGGCGAAAGCCCAGGGAATCGGCCAGGCCCAGCATGGCTTCGTTTTCCTCCAGCACATCCCCGTAGATTGCATCCAGCCGCTTGAGTCTTGCCCAGCGGATCAGCTGCTTCATCAGCATCCGCCCCAGCCCCTTGCCGGCAAGGAATCGGCTTACCAGGATCGCGAATTCGGCCTCGCGCGTGCCCTCGTCGATCGCCAGCCGCGCCACCGCGCCGACCAGCGCCTGGCCTGGCGGCAGTGGTTCGGCGATCACCAGGGCGAACTCGTTGCGCGGGTCGATCCGGGTCAGGCGCTGCAGCAGGTCGGCCTTCAGTTCCTTGATCGGGTGAAGAAAGCGCAGTCGCACTTCTTCCGGTGAGAGCAGGGAGAAGGTCTGGCGGATCGGTTCAGCGTCGGCGGCTTCGATCGGCCGTTGCCAGAGCGTGCGGCCGTCGTCGAGTTGAAGCTGCCGCCGCCAACGCCCGGGGAGCTTCGTGTACCGCACCCGTGGTTTGCGGGGTCTGGTGGCATGGCTGGAGGTGTCCGGATTCACGGGATTGCGTGGCTGGCAGCGGAAAGACGCCTATTGTCGCCTGTCCATGGCCCGAAAAGAACAACGGCCCACTCTTGGGAGCGGGCCGTTGCGTGTCGCTTCGGGGTGCCAGCCTGTTGCCCGACGCTCCGGATGTTGCTCAGTCCTCGAAGCCGTCCTCGAAGATTTCCGGTGTGGCTGCCGCACAATCCACGTCGGCGTTGGTGACCGGAGCCGCGGGCATCGTACCGGTCGCGTTGGAAACAACGCACAGCTGTCCGGCGGGTTGGGTCAACACCGTAACCTCGTAGTCATCGCCCTCGGACAATCCCGGGATGAAGTTGTAGATGCCATTGGCGCCGCGGCTGATGGTCAGGCCGTCGTTGAGCTGCAGAACCACGGTGCCCGCCAGACCCCGGATGCGACCACCGACCGGGTAGGGCTGCGGCGGGTTGTCGGTGCAGATGACGCTCACGTTATCGACATTGGCCGCCGCCACCGTGCCGCTGCCGTTGACAACCGAGCAGGTCTGCCCGGTCGGCGGCGTGCTGATCGTGACAGTGTAGTTGGCGCCGCTGGGCAGGGTTTCGGGGAAGGCGAACGGCCCGTCACCGGCGATCGAATATGGCGCGCCACCGTTGAGCTTGAGCGCCAGGCCAGCGCCGCTGGTACCGCTCACCGTGCCGCCGATCGTGTAGTGCGGTACCGTCTGGCAGGTGACCTGCACATTGGTGACGTTCGCACCGCTGATCGTGCCGCTGCCGTTGGCAACCTCGCAGACCTGTTGTGCCGGAGCGGTGGCCACGGTCACCGTGTAGGCGGTGCCATCGGGCAGTGTGTCGGGGAAGGTGAACGCCCCGTCACCGGCCACGGCGAGATTGGCGCCGCCGTTGAGCTTGAGCGCAAGACCCGCGCCGCTGGTGCCGCTGGCGGTACCGCCCACCGTGTAGGAGGTGCCGCCCTGGCCTTTGATCGCCACCGTGATGTGTTGCTCGGGAGAAAGTCCGGCGTCTTCGGTGAGGAACACGTTGCCGAATGCGATTGCCGTGATGTTGGTGTTCGGCGTGGCGGTGAAGGTGATGGTCTGCTCGGCGTCCGGCGCCAGGCTGAATGTCGATGGGCTGGCCGCGACCGAGAAGTTCGACGGCGTATCGCTGCTGACCGTCCAGTTGCCGGCCATGCCCATGCGGTTCCTGACGGTGCGCGTCCAACTGCAGCCGTAATTGCAGTTCATGTTGCGCATCGAGGGAACGTTGAGCTCCTTGATGTTGATCGAACCGCCGGACGGGTTGGCCGCGAGGAAGTTGGCCTTGGTCTCGTTCATGGTCAGACCGGCCAGCGCCGCGAGATCGACCTGCACACGGCCACTGCCGGTGTCATCAATGTTCCAAGGCGTCGTGCCATTCTCCCTGAAGCCGGCCAGCTTGGCGGTCATCATCAGTGCGGAGCGGATTTCCACGGGTGACCAGTCGCCGTGCACCCCCTTCATCAGAGCACCTGCTCCGGCCACGTGCGGGCCGGACATCGAAGTACCGCTCATGAATTCATACTGACCACTGCCCGGATCGGTAGCTGCGTAAATATCCACCCCGGGGGCGGTGATGTCCGGTTTGGTGAGATCGGCAAGGTTGCCGGGGGTGGGCCCGCGGAAGCTGAAGTCGGCCAGTACATCGCCTTGACGCGGTTCGATCAGCAGCGCGGTCACGTCGGCGACGGAGTTCGATGGGTTGGTTCCGACGAAACTGATGATCGCGTCGCCTTCTGTCATGCCGATGCTGTAGGCCGGCACGTTCGGTGCCCCGGTCGTATCCATGTTGATGCCACCAGCCGCGTTGTTGGCGATCACCACCATCTCGGCGCCGGCGTTGTAGGCGTTGGTGATCTTCTCCGTGAATGGGCAGTCGCCGCGTCGTACCACGGCAATCGAGTTGCTGAAGGTGTTTGGTGGAATAACGCCATTGGCGCTGCAAGCGATCAGGTTCCCCGGATAGGTCTTGATGGGTTTGCCGGACCAGTTGGGCGTACTGTTGACAAACGTCGTACTGCCGGGGTTGAGGGCCACGTTCTGCGTGGTGGCAGGCGGCGTGCCCGGGCCGGTGAGGGTGAGACGCGGTGCGGCCTGTTTGTCATGGGTGGACGCCGCCACCGTCATGACCCAGGGGCCGCGATGGTTCACCTGACCGACGGGGTTGGGCACGCTGTCGCTGGTATTGCCCGCCGAGGCGGCCACGAAGGTGCCGTTTCCAACGGCGTCGAGGAAGGTGCGGTCGTTGTCACCCCAGGGGCTGGTGCCTCCGGAAATCGAGAAGTTGATCACGTCCACGCCGTCGGCGATGGCGTTCTGGATGCCCGCCGCGATCCAGGCGCCAGCGCAGGTATTGGTGGCACATACGAGGTACGAGTACACCTGCGCACAAGGCGCCACACCGGACATCGTTTGACTTCCCGGCAGGCCCGGAGACGGTGATGCGGTGTTGTCGATGGTGTTGCCCGCGGCAGTGCCTGCGGTATGGACGCCGTGGCCGTTTCCGGAAGCCGCCTGGGGGTTGCCCCCGTTGCAGATACCGCCCGAAGAGCTGCTGCAGTCCTTGGCGATCAGCTTGGGGTTGCTTGCGCTGAAGCCGCAAGCCGCGTCATTGGCGAATGAGGGGTGCATGCTGTTTGCGCCAGAGTCGATGATGCCGACTTTGACGCCTTCGCCCTTGTCCCCCGAACCGAAATTGTTCCACACCTCACCTGCGCCAATGAATTCCGGACCACGATAGGTGTCGATATGGTAGACACCGGCAGGACGTACCGATTCGACGCCAGGCAGGGCGCGGATGCGCTCGGCCTCCGCCTCGCTCAGATCCGCAGCGACGCCGTTGAAGGTGATGCCATAGCTGTGGGTGACTTCGAGCGTGCGGCGCAGCACGCTCTCGATGCTCGTCCGATGCATTTCGCGCTGCGCTTCGAGGTAAGCCTCGTAATTACGCGCCGCGGGCGTGTTGCGGTTGAGACGCTCGTTGCGTGATGCGTCCGGTGCGGTGCGCTCCAGCGTCGCCACGCCGCCGGTGTAATTGATCAGACCTGCCTCGGTGTAGGTGATGATGTACGGCTCGCTGGTCTCGCGGGCATTCGTCTTTGCGCTGGATTCGGGGGCTGCATGTGTCGGGCTCGCGAGAGCGCCCATTGAATACATTCCGGTACTGGCCAACGCAATTCCGATCGCTGTGGACAGCGCCATGCTCTGAACTGATTTCATCGTGGGTTTCCTTGCGAGTGCCGATGCTGGGTTCGACGGGGTGTTGGGGACGAGGCACGGAGCCCCGAGCGTGGCCAGTTTTGTAGCACCGGTGGCGACCTGGGGCCAATCAGGCGGGCGCACCGGACTATTCCGATGCCGGGACCTTGATCGGACACCTGAGGCGGTGATTCACAGGTACCCCTGCGGACTTCAACCGTCGGCGCGATGCAGCCACTCCAGTCGCCAACTGCCTGATTCCCTTGCCAGTGCTTGCGCTGCGCGGGGCAGGGCGGCACCCAGTTCGAGATCGATCTGCCAGGGTGCGTTGAGCAGCAGCATGCCGCTGCCGTTGAGGCGCAAGGGAGAGTCGTCGGGGTGGATCATCAGTTCCACCAGCAAGGCATTTCGTGCGGGCAATGCTGCGGCGCACCTAAAGAAATGCGCCAGCGCGCGGCGTTGCTTGATGGGGTACCACAGCGCGAAGATGCCCTGCGGCCAGCGCGTCAGGCCGGTGCGAAGTGCGGCCAGCGCCAGGTCGAATTCGGCCAGTTGCGCCTCGTAGGGAGGGTCGATCAGCACCAGGCCACGCTTCTCCCGCGGCGGCAAAAGCGCCTTGACGGCGGCGTAGCCATCACGTTGATGCACGCCCACGCGCCGGTCGCGCGCGAACAGTGTCTTGAGTTGTGTGGCCGGAGCGGGCTGGAGCTCACAGCAGGCCAGGCGGTCGTCGTCGCGCATCGACGATGCGACCAAGGCGGGGGAGCCGGGGTAACGTCCTGCGTCCAGCAGCGGCTGCACGGCATCGAGGTAACGCGTGAGTGCCGTCGGCAGCCCGTCGTGTTTGCGATACTGACGCGCCAGCTGCTGCACCCCGAGTGCGGCTTCGCCCGTGGCAGTGGCCTTGCTGGACTGGAGTGCGTATTCGCCCTGGCCGGCGTGCGTGTCGAGTACGAAAAACGAGGTGGGTTTGCGTGCGAGGGCGTCGAGGATCGCCAACAGCACGAGGTGTTTGAGCACGTCGGCATGGTTGCCGGCATGGAAGGCGTGGTCGTAGTTCATTGCGACATTGTGCGTCATCGTGCACGCCATCGGCGTGCGGTTTCGCATTACCATCGATTACCTCCCGCTTCGCCTGGTATCGAACATGTCCTGGCAGACCCTCGTTGACGCGCCTGCGCTGGCCGCCACCTTGAACCATCCGTCCATGGTGATCGTGGATTGCCGCTTCGACCTTGCCGATACCGCGGCCGGCGAGCGCGCCTATGCCGAGGGGCATGTTCCAGGCGCGCACTATGCGCATCTGGATCGCGACCTTTCCGACTTGCGTCGCAGTGGGCGCGGGCGCCACCCGCTACCGGATGCCGAGGACTTCTGCGCCACGCTGGCGCGCTGGGGTGTCACGCGCTCGCACCAGGTGGTGGCCTACGACGCCAGCGGCGGCATGATTGCAGCGCGCCTGTGGTGGATGCTGCGGTTGCTGGGGCACCGCGATGTCGCGGTGCTGGATGGCGGACTCGACGCGTGGCTGGCGAATGGTGGTGCGCTGGAACGCGGCATACGGCGGCCCGCCGGCACCGGGCGTTATGCGGCGCGCTTCGACAGTCGTTCCATCGTCACCACTGCCGTGGTGGCCGCGCGCCTGGCCAGCGGCAATGGCGTGGTGCTCGATGCGCGTGCGCCGGAGCGTTTCCGTGGCGAGGTCGAGCCGCTCGACCCGAGGGCGGGGCATATCCCCGGCGCGCGCAACAGTCCGTACGCCGAGAACCTCGGCGCCGATGGCCGATTTCTTTCACCCGAGGAACTGGCGATTCGCTACCGCGCGCTGATCGGCGACCAGTCCTCGGCCGACGTGGTGCACATGTGCGGCTCGGGGGTCAGTGCCTGTCACAACCTGCTCGCGATGGAGCGCGCCGGCCTGCCGGGATCGCGTATCTATGCCGGTTCGTGGAGCGAATGGGTGTCGGTGCC
>CAZTXX010000121.1:0-1290 GCA_964617405.1 uncultured Aquimonas sp.
GGGCGCGACCAGAATCCCGCTCTGGTGGTGCGGCGCGAGCGCAGCGCCGGGCGCGGCGGTGAAATCAGGCAGCTCGGACAGCGCCACGTTCATGCGGAAGGTGCCCGATCCGCAGCGGTAGCGCGCGATGCGCTCGTGCAGCTCCTCGGGCTGGGTATCCTGCGGCACCAGGCGCTGGTAGAGGAGCTTGGGATTGACGTTGGAAATCACGCAGCGCGCGTCGAACTCGCGCCCGTCCCGCAACACGACGCCGGTGGCGCGACTGCCTTCCACCCGAACCTGCGCCACCGGCGCATCGACGTGGATCGTGACGCCGCGCGCGCGGCATTCGGCGGCCATGGCCTGGGTGATCGCGCCCATGCCGCCGATGGCGTGGCCCCAGACGCCCTGTTTGCCGTTGACCTCGCCGAAGACGTGGTGCAGCAGCACGTAGGCGCTGCCGGGCGTGTACGGGCTGGCGAAGTTGCCGACCACCGAATCCCAGCCCAGCGCGGCCTTGAGCGGCTCGTATTCGAACCAGTGGTCGAGCAACTCGCCGGCGGACTTGGTGAACAGATCCAGCAGATCGCGGCGCCCGCGCATGTCGAGCCGGCGCAGCTCGCGCGCGACCTTCCACGAGGACAGCCAGTCCGCCAGCACGAAGCGGTCGCTGAGATTGGGCGGGGTGCGATCCATCAGCACGCGCAGCACCGCGACCACGCGTTCGAGCATGGCGTGGTACTCGGGCAGGCGCTGCGCGTCGCGCGGTGCAACGCGCGCCAGTTCTTTCATGCCGTCCTCGCCGCCGAGGCGGAAGGCCGTGCCGTCGGACAGGGGCAGGAAGTTGGAGAACGGGCGCTCGACCACGCGCAGGCCGTGCTCGGCGAGGCGCAGGTCGGCGATGATCCGCGGGTTCAGCAGGCTCACCGTGTAGCTCGCCGTGGAGTTGCGAAAGCCGGGGTGGAACTCCTCGGTGACCGCGGCGCCGCCGACGATGCCGCGGCGCTCCAGCACCGTGACCGAAAGGCCGGCAGCGGCAAGATAGGCCGCGCAGACCAGGCCGTTGTGGCCACCGCCGATGATGAGGGCGTCGCTGGAGGTCATCACACAGGTTCCGCTGGCAAAGACGTCGATTATCCGCAACTGCGCCGCCCGCGTCTTGTGGGCGGCTGCGAAATCGGCCGGGCGCGGATACGATGCGCAAGCCCCACACCGTGCCGAGGAACGATGCCTTTCACCTTGCCCGAATGGATCCAGGACTGGCCCGCCCTGGTGCCGCCGATCCTGAAGATCGTCCTGATCCTGGTGATC
>CAZTXX010000121.1:1390-6908 GCA_964617405.1 uncultured Aquimonas sp.
GGACTGGCCCGCCCTGGTGCCGCCGATCCTGAAGATCGTCCTGATCCTGGTGATCGCGCAGCTCTTGCGTTGGCTGTCGCGCCGATTGATCGCGCGCAGCACGCTGCCGCCCAATGTGCGCACCGTGTTGCGGCGTTTGGTCAGCTTCATCATCTTTGCCGCCGCAAGCTTGATGGTGCTCGATGTGTTCGGCGTGTCGGCCACCGTCTTGTGGACGGCATTCACCAGCTTTGCTGCGGTCGGTGCGGTGGCGTTCTTCGCCGCCTGGAGCGTGCTATCCAACATCTTCTGCTCGTTCCTGATCCTGACCACGCGCTCGTTCCGCGTGGGCGATCTGGTGGAGCTGCTGGAGAACGGCGAGAAGCCGGGCCTGCGGGGGCGCGTGCTCGACGTCAACCTGATCTACACCACCTTGCAGGAAACCGATGGTGAGGCCAGCGGCACCGTATTGCAGATCCCCAACAGCCTGTTCTTCCAGCGCACCCTGCGACGTTGGCGCGGCGCGCTGCCCACCTTGCCGACCGAGCTGCCCTCGCGTGGTGACTCGACGGGCGACAAGGCCAGCCCGTAGCGGTGTGCGTGGGCACGGTGTGCCCACCCTACACACCACGCCCACTCACCCGTAGGGTGGGCATCGCAGATGCCCACGCGGCCACTGCAATGGCAATGTACGTGGGCACGGTGTGCCCACCCTACGCATTGCGCCCCGTAGCCCGTGGCGTGGGAGCACATCGCGCCCACTCACCCGTAGGGTGGGCATCGCAGATGCCACGTGAAGCCCGCGCGACCATTGTTTATCGACAGCCGCAGGCTTGCTTGCCGCCTGCAATGGCAATGTACGTGGGCACGGTGTGCCCACCCTACGCATTGCGCCCCGTAGCCCGTGGCGTGGGAGCACACCACGCCCACTCACCCGTAGGGTGGGCATCGCAGATGCCCACGCGGCCACTACAAAGGCGGTATTGGGGCATGCAATGCCCACGCTTTCGCCGTCATTCACCGGCATTGACGCGGTTCCGTGGATCCGGGTCGTCCGACCAGTCCAAAGGGTAGACGCCACGCTCCACATGCCTGTGGAATGTTGACCAGGGCCAATCGGCGACGCGTTTCACCAGGCCGTGCTTGACCGGGTTGTAGTGGATGTAGTCGGCGTGGCGATTGAGGTCATCCTCGTCGCGAATCCGGTGTTCCCAATAGCGGCGTTGCCAGAGCGTGGATTCGCGGTGTTTGCGTCTGGACGGGTTGAGCCATTCCTCGCGACGATAGGTATCGCGGACGGTCAGGCTCACATGGCGCTTGATGATGGCCCAGCGCGTGGCATAGTCGGCGTCGCCTTCGGGCAAGGTCCACAGGCAATGCAGGTGGTCGGGCAGCAATGCCCAGGCGTCGATGGTGAACGGGCGCTTTTGCCGCGCGAGCGCGATGCCATCACGCAACGCGGCACGAATGTCGTCGTTGCACAGGATGGGTTGACGGCGACAGGCAACGACGGTGAAGAAATACGTTGCACCGGGCGTCAGAGCGCGGCGGTAGCGGGACATGGCGACAGCATATCCAGATGCGTGGGCACCTGCGGTGTCCACCCTACAAAAGCTGCATAGGTAGGGTGGGCATGCAATGCCCACGCGGGCTGCTGTGACAGGCGAATGAGGCGATTCGCCGTGATCAGCGCCGCATCCGCTCCAGGATGCCGTCGAGTTCGTCGTGGCTGTGGTAGCTGATGACGAGTTTGCCGCGACCGCCGCGGCCCGATTGCAGGTTGACCCGGGCACCGAAGGATTCGGACAGTTCGCGCTCCAGTGCGGCGATGTCCGCGTCGGGTTTGCGGGGTGCGGGCTTGCTCGCGACGGGAGCGCCCTTCTGCAATGCCTGCACGCGGCGCTCGGTTTCGCGCACCGACCAGCCTTCAGCAGCGGCCTGGTTTGCCAGGGCCAGGGCCTGGTGCTGGGGCAGGGTGAGCAGGGCGCGGGCGTGGCCCATTTCCAGCTCGCGGCGCTCGACCATGGCGCGGATGGCTTCGGGCAGTTCGAGCAGACGCAAGAGGTTGCTGACCGAGGCGCGCGAGCGCCCCACCGCTTCGGCCGCCTGCTGGTGGGTCAGGTCGAATTCGTCGATCAGACGCTGCAGCGCCTGGGCTTCTTCCAGCGGATTGAGATCCTCGCGCTGGATGTTCTCGATCAGCGCCATCGCCAACGCGGTGTTGTCCTCGATCTCGCGGATCACCACCGGCACATCGCGCAGCGCGGCGAGCTGTGCGGCACGCCAGCGGCGCTCGCCGGCGATGATCTCGTAGCGCCCGCCCCCGATGCCGCGCACGATGATGGGTTGGATCAGACCCTGCGCGCGGATCGATTCGGCCAGTTCTTCCAGCCGCTCCGGGTCCATGTGGCTGCGTGGCTGGTATTTGCCCGGCTGCAGCTTTTCGACCGGCAGGGTGGCCATGCGCTCGCCAGCGCCCGATGTGTCGGCCGGTGCGGCGGTGGCTTCGCGGATCAGGCTGGACAGGCCGCGCCCCAGGGCGGGTTTCCTTGCCATCAGTGGACCTCCTGGCGATGGGTGTGCTGGCGCTCGCGGCCGATCAGTTCGCCGGCAAGGCCAAGATAGGCCACGCCGCCGCGTGAGCTGCGGTCGTATTCGACGATGCTCTGGCCGTGGCTGGGAGCCTCGGCCAGGCGCACGTTGCGCGGGATCACGGTGCGATAGAGCTTGTCGCCGAAATGCCGTTGCAGCTCGGCGGACACCGCATTGGTAAGCCCGGTGCGCACGTCGTACATGGTGCGCACGATGCCTTCGAGTTCCAGCGTCGGATTGAGCCGGCGGCGCACCGCTTCCATGGTGTCGGTGAGCGCGGCGATGCCTTCCAGCGCGAAGTATTCGCATTGCATCGGCACCAGCACGCTGTCGGCGGCGGCCAGGGCGTTGAGGGTGAGCAGGCTGAGCGAGGGCGGGCAGTCAATGATGACGTACTGGTAGCCGCGCGCCACCGGCTCCAGCGCACGCTTGAGGCGGTGTTCGCGTTCACCCAGATCCATCAGTTGCATTTCGGCCGCGATCAGGTCGGTGTTGCCGGGCAGCAGGTCGAACTTGCCCGGAGTGGCGCGGATCGCCTGTGCCGCATCGGCTTCACCCAGCAGCACTTCGCAACCGGAGGGGTGCGCCTCGCGCTTGTCCACGCCCGAGGCCATGGTGGCATTGCCCTGGGGGTCCATGTCGACCAGCAGCACGCGCCGCCCGGTTTCGGCCAGCGCCGCCGACAGGTTCACGGCGGTGGTGGTCTTGCCGACCCCGCCCTTCTGGTTGACCACAGCGATGATGCGCGTCATGGAGTGCTTCTTCAGGATTTTTCGACGATGACCAGATGCCGCTCGGCATCCAGGCCAGGTACGACGAGGGAGTGCGTGGCGACATGGCGGTAACCGGCCGGCAGCGCCGCGATTTCCTCATCCGGCACACGCCCCTTCATCGCCAGCAGGCGACCGCCGGGGCGCAACAGGTGTCCGCCGAGGGCTAGGATACCGTCTAGCGTGGCCAGCGCGCGTGCGATGAGCTGATCGTGTTGACCCGACTCGGGCACATCCTCGGCGCGGCAGGCATGCACGGTGACTTGATCCAGACCCAGTTGGCGCACTGCTTCGCGCAGGAAGCGGGCTTTCTTGCCGACTGTTTCCACCAGGCTCAGGCGCAACGTCGGATCGTTCAATGCCAGCGGAATGCCGGGCAGCCCCGCGCCGCTGCCGATATCGGCAGCGCGGCCTTGCACGAAGGGTGCGATGGAAAGCGAATCGAGCAGGTGCAAGGCGACCATGTCCGCCGGGTTGCGGATTGCGGTGAGGTTGTAGGCGCGGTTCCACTGGGTCAGCAGCGCCAGATAATCGATCAGGCGCTCACCAAGGCCGGGGGTTTCCAGGCCCATCCGGGCCAGGCCCGATTGCAGTTGGGGGAGAAGATGGGACAGCGGGTTCACGGCAGGCAGCAGCGGGAGTCGGTCGGGCAGTATCGTCAGCCGGCGACGCGCTGACAATGCGCGGCGCCGGGCGCGGGTGCCGCGGTGCCGGTCAGGCGGCCTTGTCCAGGTGCAGGTTGCAGCGGGTCACGCGCAGGCCGAAGGCGGCGAGGCCTTCATTGAGTTCGCGCTTGAGCTGGGCGGCGCGGTTGTCGATGCTGGTTTCGCCGCTGGCCAGGGTGGACAGCACGTGGCGGGCATGGCCCTCGACCAGCAGGTCGATGCGATCAAGCGCATCACCGCTGCGCTGGGGTTCGAGGATCTGGTAGTACACATCGGCGCGCAGCGGTGCCGGTTCCGGTGCCGGGACTGCCACTTGATGGCCGACCAGCCGCACGCGCTGGGCAACCTTGTCGAGTAACGGCACGGTGAAGCGCAACCCGGGCGAGAGGGTGCGGGCATAACGACCGAAGCGGTGCACGGTCAGCGCGGTGTCCTCGGGCACGTAGCGCAGGCCCGCGAGCCCGAGCGCAAACAACACCAGCAGTGGCAGGAGGATGGACATCGGTCAGTTGAAGTTCTTGTTTTTCTTTTCTGTCAGTTGCTTGCGGAAATATCTTCAGGCAATAGTTAACATTGTGTTGCAAGCTGTTCAAGTACCTGAGCGTATTTTGCAGAGAAAGGTTTAACTTTCGGTTAACAAAACCCGTCCGGCAGGCGTTTATCGTTCGCCCGTTCACTTTCTGGAGCGTCACCCATGCGCAGCGGCAATCCCGTCCTCAGCGACTCGACTTTTCTCGACCTTGGCAGCGGTGCGGTGCTGTCGCGCTCGGCGGGAGCGATGACGCTCAACGGCACCATCGCCAAAACCGGCATTCTGTTGTTCCTGACCGTACTTACCGCAGCGTTTGCATGGACCCAGTCGGTCACCGTCGAGGGCCCGACGGCGGCCGCGCCGATCTTCCTCTGGGGCGGCCTGATCGGCGGCTTCATCCTGGCGATGGTCACCATCTTCAAGAAGACCTGGGCGCCGGTCACCGCGCCGCTGTACGCGATCCTGGAGGGCTTCTTCCTGGGTGCGATATCGGGCATCTATGCACACATGTACCAGGGCATCGTGATGCAGGCGGTGATGCTCACCTTCGGCACCTTGTTCGCGCTGCTTTTCGCCTACCGCAGCGGTCTGATCCAGGTGACGCAGAAGTTCCGGGCGGGTGTGGTCGCGGCGACGGGTGCGATCTTCCTGATCTACCTGGCCTCGATCGTGTTGGGCTTCTTCAACATCAACATCCCCTTCATCCATGAATCGGGAATGATCGGCATCGGCTTCAGCCTGGTGGTGGTGACGGTTGCCGCACTCAATCTGGTGCTGGATTTCGACCTGATCGAGACCGGCGTGCAGCAGGGTGCGCCGAAGTACATGGAATGGTTCGGCGGCTTCGCCTTGCTGGTGACCCTGGTGTGGCTGTACATCGAGTTCCTGCGCCTGTTGTCGAAGCTGCGCGACTGATCGCGGGTTCACGGTTTGCGGAAGGGGCGTCGCACGAGGGTGCGGCGCCTTTTTCGTTGTTGGGG
>CAZTXX010000122.1:0-6851 GCA_964617405.1 uncultured Aquimonas sp.
ACCAGACGCGCGCCGGTATCACCAGCCGACACAACGTTGGTAGCCCAGACGTCGTACGGGGACAGATACAGGTTGAAGTCGTAGACTTCCGCGCTGTTCAGCGCCTCGACAAAACGAACCTTGACAGCCTTGACTTTGTCCGTGGTGTTAACCACGGTGATCACGGTGGAGTTGCCACCATTGACCGTGTAATAAGGGTAGATAAGAACCTGACCCAGACCATCCGGGTTGAGGTTCACCGCGTTGGCAACGCCAACCAAGCCTGCCACGCCAGCAGCGCTAGCGATAATGGCAGTGGCCAGTGAGTTCTTCTTCATCACAACACTCCTAGTGGATTCAGATACAGGGCTTTTCTTTTACTGCTTGCCTTCGCGCGCCAGCATCCACGCTGCTACGCCTCAGCAATGCAGGGTGGAGTATAGACACACTCCACCCCAGTTGCAACAACCACCAAGCCCACGGCAACCGTCGCACTCTCAACGCTCTTAAGTCTACTGGATGCTTTGCGGCAGGTAGTACCACTCACCCCCACTATCCAACCAATCTTCGTACTGCACCGTTTGGGTGGGAAGCTGCCCAACCCCTGGAGCATGTACGGTGATGTCAAGCAACACTTCCGCCTTGCAAGTTGTTGATTCATCGCACTTCACTCCGAGCACTTTCACACCAGTCCACCTGATCTGAGCCTGAGTCAGGCGCGACGCATAGTTCTCGTAGAGCATAGCCATCTTGGTCCCAGGGGTGAGATAGCCATAGGCCGACTTGAAGTCCTTGGCGATGATGTGCTCCCAGCGCTCCACCGCCCGCTTCGCAACAGCCTCTTCAGGTGGAAGGTTGGACGCAGTCTTTGTGGGTGCGCTCACGCCGCATGCGGACAAGGCCACGGCGAGGGCCACCGCAAGAAAACAGCGATTCATCATTAAAAACTCCTTGTAATATAACCTGTTAGAGCTACTGTTCGTTAAAGTTCAGACTTGAGCTGAGAGGCAGGGGTCTTGTCTGCTGCCCCTGGCAGCATGCCCTGCGCGCGCAGCGGTTCAAGGGCGCGGAACTGGCGTGAGTACTCGTCGGTGAGGCGGCGGGCGTCGTCGCCGTTGCGGATGACGACGGGGGTGAGCATGACCAGCAGCTCCTGGCGCAGGCTCTGCTGGGTCTTGCCACCGAACAAGGCTCCCACGACCGGAATGCGGTGCAGGCCCGGAACGCCGCCAGACCCCTTGGTATCGGTCTGCTTGATCAGGCCGCCGAGCAGGATGGTTTCCCCCGACTGGACGGCGACTTCGGTCTTGATGGTGCGCTTGTCCACAGGCACGTTGCCGCCCGAAGCCGTCGGATCGCTCGCCTCGCCGGGGTTGCTGTCCTCCTGCTCGATCTCCATGAACACCAGGCCGCCCGGGTTCACGCGGGGGGTGACGGTCAGGATGATGCCGGTATCGCGAAACTGCACGTAGCTCTGGTTCCCGATGTTGCCGACGCCGCCGGTATTGATGAAGCTGGAGGTCACCGGAATCTGCTTGCCCACGTTGATGGATGCCTGCTTGTTGTTGAGCACCACGACCGAGGGCGCCGACAGCACGTGAACGGTACTTACCCTGTCCAGAAGGTTGATCATCGAAACCAGGTTGTGGCCGACAAACGTCCAGCTTGTGGTGGGGTTGGTAATCGCACCCGCCCAGCTCTGAAGACCATGCGTCTCCCGCGCCAGTTCAAGGCTAGGCTTGCCTTCTCCGCCCGGAATGCCGTTCTGGAAAAACCACTGGACGCCGTAGCTGAGCTCCTCGTTCAAGTCCACTTGGAGGATCTTGGCCTCGATGTGGACCTGCAGCGGGATGGTGTCGAGGCGCTCGATCACGCGGCGGATGGATTCCCATTGCGGCGAGGTGGCCAGGACAAGGATGGAGTTGCTCTCCTCCACCGCCGAGACACGGATCTCGTCACTGGCGCCCAGCGCGATACCACCGCTGCGATCCACGACAGGGCCACCATCGCCCGCGGCAGCGATGAAATCGGCACCGTCGCGGCGTGCATTGCGGCCCGATTCGCGCAGCCGATTGGCCTGGGCCTGTTGCGTCTGGGTATTGCGACCGGGCGGGGTGACGCTGCCATCGGAGCCGACGCTGCGCACCTGCACCGATTCCAGGCCGGGGGCGACGTTGCCACCGGAGCTGCTGCGCTGGGTGGGCGCCGGCGCACCGAACACTTCCGACAGCGTGCTGGCCAGATCCATGGCTTTCACGTTCTTGACCGCGTAGGTGTAGAGGCGCTGGCCGGCCTGTCCACCACCCATGTCGAAGCGCTCGATCCACTCGCCGATGCGGGTGAGGTACTTCGGCTGCGGGGTGATGACCAGGATCGCGTTGATTCCTTCCAGCGGCATGAAGCGAAACATGCCGGCCATCGGGGTATTGCTGCCTTCACCGAAAATCTTTTCCAGCTCGCCGACCGTCTTGGAGGCTTCAGTCTGGCTGAGGTTGAACACGCCCACCGACATGCCTTCCAGCCAGTCGACATCGAACACGGCGATGGTGTGCAGGTAGTTCTCCAGCTCGGCGCGTGAGCCCGCCAGCACCAGCATGTTGCGCATCCCGTCCACGTTCACCACGGCCTCGGGCTTGGCATAGGGCTTGAGCAGCTTTTCCATCTCGATGGCAGAGACGTACTGCAGCGGCACTGCGCGCACTTCGTAGCCGCGCATGTTCTGCAGCGGGCCGGAGCGCGGGGTGAGGTTGCCCGGCAGGGCCTGCTGCACCGGCAGGATGGTGTAGCGGCCGTCTTCCCAGACCATCGTCACGTTGTTCCAGCGCAGCAGCATTTCCAGGATGGAGAGCGCCTGGTCGGCACGCAGCGGCTTGGCGGTGGAGAAGGTGACATTGCCCTGCACGCCGGGGGCGATGACATAGTTCTGCTGCAGGAAGTCGCCCAGGATGGCCTTGACCACCGCATGCAGCGACTCGCCCTCGAAGTTGAACGACACCTCGCCGGTGGGGCCGGGGCCGGGAGGCGAACGGCGCGCGGCGTCCTCATTGATAAAGCTGCCGGTGCCGTGGCGGGTGACGTTGGCTTTTGCTTCGCTCTCGTCATCGGCGAGCGCACGGGTTTCGGCCTCCGATGTCGCGCCATCGGCGCCGACGGCGCTTTCGGCAAAGGAGTCGAAAGGACGGAACACCGGACGCGGTTCGCGCGAGGCGCAACCCGCCAGAAAGACGAGCAGCGCCATCAGGGCGAGCACGCGCATGGACGACAGTCGCGCATGGCGCGTTTCTGGGCGAGTGATTGAGGAAATGCAATTCACCGGATCAAGTCCTACCTGTTGTTGGCGCGTTCGGCTTCTTCGCGCATCTGGCGACGGCGCTCTTCAATGCGACGTCGGATCATTTCGGCACGCTGTTCGGGAGTGAGCGCCTCGGGCTTGGCCTCGCCTTCCCCACCGGCGACAGGCTGCTGTTCGGCAGCCGCGCCATCTTCCCGATCAGAGGCGGATGGTGCTGCTACGGGAGTCGGCGCCTGGCCACCGGCGCCGTCGAAAACACGCAGGTCGGCCACGGATTCACCCATCGGCCCGGAAAAGACCGCCTTTCGCGCCTGCAGTTCCTTGAGCGCCCAGCCGGCCTGCTCGCCTTCCAGCGCCTGCCCGACCTTGAGCGATTGGCTCTTGCCGCTACGGTTGTCGGTGACGATGGCGATCTGCATCTGCGGGGTGATGATGATGCTGGTCACGGCGATGTCCAGCGCCACAGGCTGGGTGGGCGCTTCGGCTTCGGCACCCTCTTCCTGCTTGCCCTGCTCCACGGGCAACGGGCGCCGATCGGCATTGAACAGGGGGCGCTCGCCGATGTCGGCATAGGTTTCCACCGGCTGCAGCGGGCTGCGCGCCTGCGACAGGTCGAGCGCGGGCAATGGCGGCACGCGTGCAGGATCATCGGGATGCACGCCATAGCGCCCGCCCAGGCCAGCAAACCCGGCGATGGCGAAAATCAGCGCCCAAAGTGCCGTCACACCCATCAACAGGGCGGGAAGGCGCTGCGAGGAGGTGAATTGGGGCAGGATCATTTCCGACCTCCGCCACTGCTGCGCCGCAGGTACCCGTATAGGTCGAAGGCGGTGTCAAGATAGCCTTGCTGCCGCACGGCCTGCGGCCGTCCTGGTGCTGGTTGCGCGCCGCGCCGACCGGTGATGGTCAACTCCGACACGAAAAGCTGCGGACTGCCGCCTTCGAGGCCATGCAGCAGGGGGCCGAAATGCTCCATCTCGCAGCGCATCCGCACCTTGATGGTGACCTTTTCGAAAGGCGTGTCGGATTCGGAACTGCCGCGGGCGGAACCAGCCTGCCCGCGGAACGGCGTGCGGCTGACCAGGGTGCAGCGGTCGCCGGCCTGCAACAGGTCGATCTGTTCCTGCAGGCGCTGGATTAATGCGGAGGCGGCAAGGTCGAAGTTGGCCTCGGTGAGGAAACCGGGGTTGTCCGCTTCGAACTTGCGGACCTCTTCGAGGGACTGGCGGATGGCATCACGCTGCTGCGCGATGGCACGGAAACGTGCTTCTTCGTCACGCAAATCGGCGATCTCGGTGCGCGACTTCATCAGCGGTGCCACGAACCACCAGTGCACGCCGCCCAGATACGCCAGCATCAGGGCGATCAGCAGCAGCACCACGGCGAGCAGGCGACCGTTTTCAGGGCGTCCCAGGCGCATCGCCATCCTCCGCGGGCTTGCCGAACTTGGCGGCAATGTTGAAGCGATCCTTGCCGGAACGCTGGTCGGGCTGGATCGGGCCGCTGAGCGAGGGCTCGCGGAACGTGGCGCTACCCTGCAACAGTTCCAGCAGCTTGGGCGCCTGCGAGCTTTGCCCGGCCATGGTCAGTTCGCCGCGGCTGACGCTGAGGCGTTCGAGGAAGGTGTCTTCCGGCAGCTTGCGGGTCAGCTCGTCGAGCAGCAGCAGCATGGAGGGCTGGCTGGCCTTCTCCACCGCGAGGAAGTTGGCACCGGCAACGGCCGCATCCAGCTCGTCGCGCAAGCGGGTCACCGCTCGCGCCTCGTCGCGCTGGACTTCGACTTCCGCCGTCAGGCGTTCGATGGCATCGGCACGGTTGTCGATGATCTGGCCCAGGCCCAGCCAAAGGAAAAACACCGTGGCCACCGCCAGCCCCGCCATCATCCAGGCGAAGGTGTGCGCACGGCGCAGGCGTTGGGCCGGAGGCAGGAAATTGAAACCGATGCGGGTGCCGTTGGCATCGACCGCATCCACCGCGCTGAGCGTGCCGGCAAGCCCATCGAGGCCGGCCAGTTCCTGCGCCAGGCGTTCACGGGTCATCACGCCCAGTTGCACCGGCACCTGGCGTGCGCCCGGTTCGTGCGCCATCACGCGGCTGTCGTGGTACACCTGATCGGCGCGGAACGGCGTCTGCCGGTCGAGCTCGAAACCGATCACGCTGGCAAGGTTTTCCAGCGCAGCAGCCGGCAGGTGCAAGGTGCGGCGCAACACGGTTTCGGGCGGCACCAGCAGGATGCGGCGCGCCTCGCGGGTGTTCTCGTCCAGCAGTTCGTTCAGCGCGGCGGGCAGGGCTTCGGGTGGGCTCGCCGCCAGACGCCCTTTTTCCTCGGTCAGTTCGCCAAGCTGCAAACTGACCACGATCTCTTCACCCGCATGGCGCAACAGCACCGCACGCTCGGCGACACGGAAACGCTCGCGCCAGCGTGCCGGCAGACAAGCGCGCAGCTCGTCGCCCCACCATCGGAGGAAGCGCGGAACCGGGCTTTGCGCGTAGCGCGCACCGAGGCGGCTCAACGACTGGGCAAGTTGATCGGGAATTGAGGCCATGAAAGGTCAGAAGATACCGCCGTCCTGCCAGCGCAGAACGGTAAACGCCATGCCCGATACTCCGCCGCCGCCAAGCCGGATCGTGGCATCCACCTGCGTCCAGGTTCCATTGGGAAGCGTAGCGCGGGACTCGATACTATACGTGCCGGTGCCGCCTTGCGCCATCAGCGCGGTGCCGTCGGGCAGCATCGGCGGCGCCATGCCGCTGTTGGGATCCCAGGCATGGCGGGCCTCGATGATCTGCTGCGCAAGCTCGGCGCTCATGCCGGGGATGGCCATCAGCACCTCCAGCGGGGCGAACGCGAGATTGGGGCGTGACTGGCCACCGTAGACCGTCACGGCAGCCTCGACCCGATCATAGATTTCCTGGGTCATGCCCAGCACCTGCAGCAGTTCGGAGACCATGTCGAAGGGTGCGTTCTTTGGCCCCCAGGCATAGCCTTCGGCATCGTATTCGGCGTCTTCTGCACCATTGGGTGAAACGAGGTCATCGGGGTCGCGCCAGTCCTGGATCGCGGCCGCCAGTGCGGCGGCCTGATCCTGTTCGACGCCGGAACCCTGAAACAGTTCCGTGAGCATGTTCTGGTCGGCGGTATTGAGATCGACCAGACCCGATTCATCGGTGATCCGCAAGCTGACCAGCATGCCGTCGAAGCCGATCTGGTATTCGCGTCCGTCGGGAATCCAGCGCAGTTGCGGATCGGGCACCGACAGGTAGAGCGCGGCCTCGTGGATGCCCGCTTCGGCGCCATAGCGCGCCACGGTGGTGTCATAGAGGTTGCGCGCCTGGATGCCCTCGGTGCGGGAAAGCAGGGCGAAGGCACCCAGCAGGATGATGAGCAGAGCCATGAGCCACATCACCACGACGAAGGCCACACCGCGCTGGCGGCGCAGGTCATTGCGGAGCGCCGGCCTCATCTGACGACATCCGGTTGTACACCGGGGCGCCCACCCTGACCGCCACGGCGCGACATGAACAGGCGCGGCATGCTGGTGCCGGCCAGCACCGGAATCTCGAGATCCGGCCAGACCCG
>CAZTXX010000123.1:0-6845 GCA_964617405.1 uncultured Aquimonas sp.
GGCAATGCCGAAGCGGTCCGTGTGCGCTTTGACGGGCAGGAAGTCGATACCACGCCATATCGACGCGCGAATGTGGCCCGGTTTACGCTATCCTCCGAGGGCTTGGCGGTTCCAAACGGCGGTTGAGTGTGCGCAGAGAGTTCCTTCATGCAGCGTTGCAGCTGTCATCTGCACTCTGCGTGCCTGCGCTCACGGGCTTGGACCGGCCATGATCCACATCTTTTTTCCACCCAAGGGCGCCTGCGAGGCGCCCCCGTCATTCCGGAGCGATTTTTCCCATGGATGAACACGAACAGAGTGAACTCGTTCGCTCGTGGCTGCGCGACAACAGCGGTGCGATGTTTGGTGGCCTGGTCATCGGCCTTGCCGGCATCCTTGGCTGGCAGTGGTGGCAGAACAACCAGCTCCAGCATCGCCATGACGCGGCCAGCGTTTTTTCCTCGCTGCAGGATGCCGTTCAAAGCAAGGACGCGGCTACCATCGACCAGCTGGCCGCAGAGCTTGGCGCCAACTATGCGAACACGCCCTACGGTGTGCTTGGTCTTCTGATGCTGGCCGATGAGAAACTGGTCTCCGGTGATACGGATGCCGCGCAGAAGGCGCTCACCGAAGCGGCACGGGTTGCACGTGATCCAGCTCTGGTGGCGCTCGCCTGGCTTCGCCTGGCGCGGGTGCAGCTTGGCGCCGGGCAAGCACAGGCGGCCCTCGACAGCCTGGGCAAACTGGCCGCCGAGGACTACCCGGGCCTCGCCGCCGAAGTACGCGGGGACGCGCTGCTTGCCCTGGGTCGTGGCGAGGAGGCAAAGGGGGCCTACGAGAACGCGCTTTCCGCGCTGGAAACCGGGGCGCCCAACCGTGCCATTGTGGAAATGAAACTCGCCGACATGGGTGTTGCGCCCGCCGAGTCGGACATCTGACGATGCGGCGGCTCCTCTTCATCCTGATGGCCGGCATGCTGCTGGCGGCCTGCGGCAAGTCGAACAAGCGCGACAACATCGAAGCGCCCGCAGAACTGGTCGCCCTCACGCCCACCGCGAACATCGCCCAGGCGTGGCGCCAGGACGTGGGCAAGGGCGAGCAGCGTGTCGGTGCGCGTCAGCACCCGGCGGCCGATGGCGGGCGTTTGTATGCCGCCGACCTCAAGGGCGTGGTGCAGGCGTTCGATGCCCAGAGTGGCGCCTCGCTCTGGAAGCTCGATACCGGCCTGCGGCTCTCGGGCAGTCCCGGCGTGGGCGAGGGCACCCTGGTCATCGGCAGCCTGGAGGGGGTGGTAGTCGCGATCAATCCGGACTCGGGCACCGAGCGCTGGCGCGCCAAGGTATCTTCCGAGGTTTTGGCTGCGCCAGCCATTGCGCGAGGCCAGGCCGTGGTGCGCGCCATCGATGGGCGTGTATTCGCCTTCTCGGCCACCGATGGCGAGCGTCGCTGGGTCTTCGACCACGGCACACCGGCACTGACCCTGCGCGGCAACTCCGCGCCGGTGATGGCCGAGGGTCTGGTGCTGTTGGGGTACGACAGCGGCCAACTGGTGGCGCTGCGCGGCGAAGACGGCGTGCAGGTCTGGGAACAGACCATCGCATTCGGCGAGGGTCGCAGCGAGCTTGAGCGGATGATCGACATCGATGGCGAGCTGGCTTATGACAGCGGCCAGCTGTATGCCGCTGCGTTCAACGCCGAGATCGTGGGCGTGTCGCTGGATGGCGGGCGACCACTGTGGAATCGCGAAATGTCCAGCTACGCCGGTGTCGCACTTTCGGGCAAAAGCCTGTTCGTCACCGACCGCGATGGCGTGCTCTGGGCCTTGGACCGCGATACCGGTGCCGCGCTCTGGAAGCAGGACGCACTCACCCACCGCTGGCTGACCACGCCTGCGGTGCAGGGCAGTCATGTTGTTGTCGGTGACTTCGAGGGGTATCTGCACTGGTTCGATGCGGCATCCGGGCAGCCCGCAGCGCGCGAGCGGCTCGACAAGAAGCCCATCCGTGCAACCCCGCAGGTCATGCAGGACACACTGTTCGCCGTATCCACGGCCGGCAGGATCGGTGCCTACCGCGTACGATGAATATCCGGCCGGCGCGCCCCAGGCGCGTCGGCCTTCCCGCGCGGCCATGCCGTGCTTGCACCTTGCGGCGTTCCCGCCGCTGCACGTCACGAGGTCGCCATGCTGCCCCTGGTCGCGCTGGTTGGCCGACCCAACGTCGGCAAATCGACCATCTTCAACTCACTTACCCGCACCCGTGCGGCGCTGGTTCACGATGAGCCCGGCGTCACGCGTGACCGGCATTACGGTGTTTGCCGTCGCATCGACGAGCAGCCCTTCCTGGTGGTGGACACCGGAGGCATCGGCGACGATACGCAGGGCCTGGCGGGCCTGACCACGCGTCAGTCCGAGGCGGCCATCGACGAAGCCGATGTGGTGGTGTTCGTGGTGGATGCCAGGCACTCGCCCTTGCCTGTCGATGAGCAGATCCTCCAGCGCCTGCGCCGCAGCGGCAAGCCGGTGCTGCTTGCGCTCAACAAGATGGATGCCGCCGACGCCCACCAGGCGCGTGCCGAATACGCACGCTTCGGCATCGATGTGATGCTGCCGCTTTCCGCCGCCCACCAGCGCGGTATCGACGATCTTGTGGAAGAGATCGCGGCGCGTTTGCCGGAAGGCCGGCAGGAGCAGGAAGACGAAGATCCGGATCGTCTGCGCGTCGCCATTGTGGGGCGTCCCAACGTCGGCAAGTCCACCCTGGTCAATCGCCTGCTGGGCGAGGACCGGGTGATCGCCTCGGATGTGCCCGGCACCACCCGCGACTCGATCTCCATCGATCTGGAACGCGAGGGCATCAAGTACCGGCTGATCGATACCGCCGGTATCCGGCGCAAGTCGAAAGTCGACGAAGTGGTTGAAAAATTTAGCATCATCAAGACATTGCGCTCGATCGAGGAAGCCCAGGTGGTGGTGTTCATGCTCGATGCCAGCGAGGGCGTCACCGATCAGGACGCCAGCGTGCTGGGTCAGGTGCTCGAGGCGGGCAGGGCGCTGGTGATCGCGGTGAACAAATGGGACGGTTTGAGCGAGTACCAGCGCGAGCAGACCCGCAGCGCCCTTGATCGCCGCCTTGCCTTCGTGCCCTGGGCCGAGTCGGTGATGATTTCCGCGCGGCACGGCTCCGGGCTGCGCGAGTTGATGCGGGCGTTGCAGCGCGCGCATCGCTCCGCCGGCTTCCAGTTTTCCACCTCCGACCTGACGCGTGTCGTGGAAGCAGCCGTCGCCGCGCATCAGCCACCCCCGGTGCGCGGGCAGACGCCGAAGCTGCGTTTCGCCCATCCGGGCGGCACCCATCCGCCCACCGCGGTGATCCATGGTTCGCGTGTGCGCGATTTGGCCGACAGCTACAAGCGCTACCTCGAAAACACCATCCGACAGCATTACAAGCTTGTCGGTACGCCGCTGCGCCTGGAGTTCCGTCAGGGCGAGAACCCCTACGCCAACAAGGTGAATCCGCTGAGCGAGCGCCAGGTCCGCCGCCGTCGGCGCCTGATCCGCCATGTCAAACGCTGATGGCTGATGGTCCGGTGGTGCTCATCCCTTCCGACATTGCCTCCCGGCCACGCGTATTCCGTCGGTCGCAGGATCGCGATGGCACCCCGGCATCGGCGATAATCCCTCTTTTTTACCGGCTGTTGCGATGACCGCACGCATTCTGGACGGCAAGAGGATTGCCGACGAACTTCTCGACGACCTTGCTGCCAAGGTGGCGGTGCGCGTTGCTGCCGGCTTGCCCGCACCAGGCTTGGCCGTGGTGCTGGTGGGCGCCGATCCGGCGTCCGCCGTCTATGTGCGCAACAAGCGCCGCGCCTGCGAGCGCGTCGGCTTCGTTTCATTCGATTTCGATCTGCCGGCAAGCACGAGTGAGGCGGAACTCTTCGCATTGATCGACCGCCTGAATGCCGATCCGACGGTGCACGGCATCCTCGTGCAGTTGCCATTGCCCGCCCATTTCGATACCACCACGCTGATCAACCGCATCGATCCGGACAAGGACGTGGATGGCTTCCACGCCGCCAACGTCGGGCGCCTCGCCTTGCGCCAGCCAGGCCTTCGGCCCTGCACGCCGCGGGGCATTTTGACCTTGCTTGCGCATACCGACCGACCGGTGCGCGGGCAGGAAGCGGTGGTGATCGGCGTCTCCAACCACGTTGGCCGCCCGATGGGCTTGGAGTTGTTGATCGCGGGCTGCACCACCACCAGTTGCCATCGTTTCACGCCAGCAGAGACCTTGCGCCGGCATGTGGGCGAGGCCGACATCGTGGTGGTCGCGGTTGGCCGGCCCGGCCTGGTTCCGGGTGAGTGGATCAAGCCGGGCGCCATCGTGATCGATGTGGGCATCAATCGGCTGGAGGACGGATCCTTGTGCGGCGACGTGGGTTTTGATGCCGCCTTCGAACGCGCCAGCTGGATCACCCCCGTGCCAGGAGGCGTGGGGCCGATGACTGTCGCCACCTTGATGCAGAACACGCTGGACGCGGCGGAAATGGCGGCCCGGCGCGGCGGTCACTGATAGCCGTCGCAGCCGGCGGCCTTCGGATAAACATCAGGGCAGCAGCACGATCTTGCCGTTCGTTTCGGCTTGCAGCACCTTTTCGTGCGCCAGCGGTGCCTGGTCCAGCGGCAGTTCGAGCGCCACCACCGGGCGCAGGGTGTTGTCGACCAGTGCCTGCTTCAAGCCGGCATGGATCTCGTCGTATTCGGCGGGCGAGGTGTTCCACAGCATCACCCCGCAGATATCGGCCTCACGCGCCATCAGGTCGCGCGGATTGATTTCCACCGGGCCGCGGCTTCCCACCACGACGACCCGCCCGCCGGGCGCCAGCAACGGCAGATCCTGTCCCAGGTTGGCGTTGGCGAGCATCTCCACGACCAGATCCACGCCACGCCCTGCGGTCGCCGCAAGGATTGCCTCGCCGTGCTCGGGATCATGGTGATCGAGTGCGAGCTCTGCGCCTTGCGCTGTGGTCATCTGGCGCCCTGACACACTGCCGGCGGTGGCGAACACGCGCAATCCGGCAGCGCGCGCCAACTGGATCACGCTCAAGCCCACACTGCCGCTGCCACCGTGCACCAGCACGGTTTCCCCGGAACGCGCCCGGCCGCGCTGGAACAGCGCACGCCATGCCGTGGCGGCCGGAACTCCCAGCGCAGCGCCCTGGGAGAAACTCGTGGTGTCGGGCAGGCGATGCACCTGGCGCGCATCGCAAAGCGCCAGCTCGGCGTAGCTGCCGCCAAGGCTGCCGGCGAGGTAAACCCGGTCGCCAGGCTGCAACCAGTCGACTCCGGCGCCGACCGATTCCACCACACCGGCACCGTCGTGGCCGGGGGTCCAGGGAAGTTCCGGCAATCGGGAGTATTGGCCGGAGCGGATATAGGTTTCGACCGGATTGACACCGGCGGCGCGAATGCGCACCACGACCTGAGCCGGTCCCGCGACCGGGTCGGGCAGGGTTTCAAGACGCATCACTTCGGGCCCGCCGAACTGTTTTACGCAAATGGCCTTCATAAGTTCTCCGGATCGATGGGCCTGTCGGTGGCCATTGTGGCGCAGCTGCCTGTTTGCTGCAGTGCCCGCGGACTCGACGGCATCTTCAGCCACGCAACCCCGTGACCTGCAGGCCGCATCGCATTACAATGGCGTGCTTCCCCACCACTACCGGGAACCGCCGATGCTGCGCATTCTGGCCGAAGCACTGACCTACGACGACGTTTCGCTCGTCCCAGCCCATTCCACCGTCCTGCCCAAGGACGTGGCGCTGGAAACCCGCCTGACACGCGACCTGAAACTGAAGATTCCGCTGGTTTCCGCCGCGATGGACACCGTCACCGAGGCGCGCCTGGCCATCGCCATGGCGCAGCTGGGCGGCATCGGCATCATCCACAAGAACCTGAGCGTCGAGCAGCAGGCCGCCGAGGTTCGGCAGGTGAAGAACTACGAGGCCGGCGTGATCCGCGAGCCCTTCACCGTCGGGCCGCAGACCTCCATTGGCGAGGTGCTCAAGCTCACCCGCGCACGCAACATCTCCGGGGTGCCGGTGGTGGAAGACGGCCAGCTCGTGGGCATCGTCACCGGGCGCGACATGCGTTTCGAGACCAAGCTCGACGATCCGGTGCGCAACATCATGACCCGCAAGGATCGCCTTGTGACGGTGCGTGAAGGCACCAGTGAGGAGGAAGTCATCCAGTTGCTGCACAAGCACCGTATCGAAAAGGTGCTCGTGGTCAACGACGCCTTCGAGCTGCGCGGCCTGATCACCGTCAAGGACATCCAGAAGGCGCACGATTTCCCCAACTCCGCCAAGGACGCCGACGAGCAGCTCCTGTGTGGCGCCGCGGTCGGCGTGGGCGGCGACACCGAGGCGCGCATCGAGGCGCTGGTGGCCGCTGGGGTCGACGTGCTCATCGTCGATACCGCGCACGGGCATTCGCAGGGCGTGATCGAACGCGTGGGTTGGGTCAAGAAGCGCTACCCGAAGGTGCAAGTGATCGGCGGCAACATCGTCACCGGTGACGCCGCGCTGGCCCTGATGGACGTCGGCGCGGATGCCGTCAAGGTGGGCGTCGGGCCGGGTTCCATCTGCACCACCCGCGTGGTCGCGGGCGTGGGTGTGCCCCAGGTGACCGCGGTCAGCCTGGTGGCCGAAGCCCTCAAGGACCGCATCCCGCTGATCGCCGACGGCGGCATCCGTTACTCGGGCGATATCGGCAAGGCCCTGGTGGCCGGTGCCTCCACGATCATGATCGGCAGCCTGTTCGCCGGCACCGAGGAAGCGCCCGGCAAGGTCGAGCTGTTCCAGGGCCG
>CAZTXX010000124.1:0-6796 GCA_964617405.1 uncultured Aquimonas sp.
GGAAATGAGCCGCACCGGCGTGGTGGCCATCGGGCGCGGCGGCGAGGCGACCTGAGCCCCGTGATGAGTGACCGGCTCCCGCATCATGCGAGAGCCGATCATCCTTTGTCATCCGACGCCGAACTGCAGGGCTGACAGCATCGCTTCGTGCTCGTCCGGCAGCGGTTCGCCGGCACCATCGGCCACCAGGTCGAGCAGGAATTTCGCGGCGGCCGAAGCCTCTTCCAGCTGGATGCCTTCGACTGCCAGCCAGGCCTGGATGTCCTCGCGCAACTCCGGATCGAGTGCGGCGAGCAGTGCCGCCAGCGTGAACCGCTCGGGTGCGGCGCGGAGCAGAAGTGCTTCCAGCGCGCGACGCAGCTCGGAGCGAATCGCATCGATGCGTGCCGGGGACAGCTCGCATTCCATCAGCAGGTGCTGATCCTCCGCCACGTGGTCGAGCCCGTGGTGCCGATCCGTGTCATGGGCGGTCGAGTGTCTCAGGAAGGTCGGAATCGGGAGAAAGGAATCGTCGGCCGACAAGGGGGCGCTGCTCTGGCGGAACATCAATGCGGGCACTACGGACTGCAGCATGCCATGCGGCGTCATATGTGCCACCGGGGCGATTTCAGGCAAACCCTGGATCCGGTCGCTGGCGGCACGTACCTTGACCAGGACCGCCGAAGTTTCTTTGGCGATCAGGCCATGGCGCAGTGCAATCGCCTCGCGTTCGTGGCTTTCTCCTGCATGCGCGTAGGCCTGCTGGCCAGCCCAGGCGCGTCGCGCGGGGTCCGGCATGGCGTGGTTGGAAGACAGCACCGCCAGGGCGTCCATGCTCCCGAAGCGGAACTGCACGCTGCGCGCCGCCGCATCGGGCAGGAAGGCGACCAGGGTGGCGGCATCGCCGGGATACAGCTGAGGCGGCGGCAGCGGGCGCGCACCTTTCCCCCAGTGGACTTCGATGCCCAGGGGAGCACCGCAGCGTGCGCGGCGGAACTGGCGCAGCACCGCAAGGTCGATGGGTTCCGCCGGTACGGCGCGCTCCAGTACCGCGCCGGTGTCCTCGGCCAACGGTGCCAACACATCGGCACCGGCGCTGCTGCCCACGGCGACCACGAAGATGCGGATGTCCGAAGCGGCGGAGCGCTCGCGCGCGGCGTCCAGTTCGTGTGGCTGCACCGCACCGTCGGTGACCAGGATGATGGCACGGGCACGCTTTGCGTCCCCGCCTTCCAGGCCATCCAGCGCGGTCGCCAGCGCACTGCCGATCTCGGTGCCGCCCAGGTTGGCGTCGACGGTTCGTGTCAACGCGCGCATGGCTTCGCGTACCCGTTCGGTGGCGCGCAGCGGGCGACGAAACAGCGGCACCACGGAACTGCCGAAGCGCAGCACCTGCACGCGGTCCTCCTCGTCCAAGGCGTCGATCATGGTGGCGAGCGCGGCACGCGACTGGGCGATGGCATCACCGGACATCGAGCCCGAGCCATCCAGCACCAGGCAGATGTCCATCGGTGTCTTCGAGGTTTCCCGTTTCGGTGCGGTGAGGTCGAGCAGACCGATCGCGCCATTCTCGTCCGTCACCATGCGGAAGGCGGCGGTGGCGTTCTGCGGCAAATCGAAGTTCAGCACCAGGTCGCGGTCGAGCGCGGCGTGGCCCAGGCTCAGCAGCAGCGCATCGCCATCGCGCTCGAAGCGGACCGCGTGCGAGGCGCACTGCACCGGCGCGTTGGTGAGACGGCCGGTCACCCGGATCGTGGCATCGAGCGGGTGCTCCACGGCGAAGTCGTGCCCGGGCGTGGCGAGCTCGTCGAGGTGGCTGCGGCCGTAGCGCGGGCGATGCACCAGGGGCAGGCTGA
The DNA here is from genome assembly GCA_964617405.1 of uncultured Aquimonas sp. Taxonomy (GTDB): domain Bacteria; phylum Pseudomonadota; class Gammaproteobacteria; order Xanthomonadales; family Xanthomonadaceae; genus Denitratimonas. Next base: position 1,836 of record CAZTXX010000124.1, read on the forward strand.
AGCGTGCGATGCCATCCGCCACCGCGAGCGCGGCGGCAAATCGGAGCACGATTTCGCCGTCCTCGCCGGGCTTTAGGTTGCCCAGGTCCACGCACAGCAAGCCGGGTTCAAGGCGCTCCAGCAGCACCGCGCTGTCGCCATCGGCGATGGCGTTGTCGAAGGTTTTGCGTGCGTTGTGGCGTGGCTGCACACGTGCGATGCGGGTTTCGCCGGCAAGGGTGGCTTCCATGCCGAGAAAGGCGGCGTCCAACGGCACCGGGAAGGTGTAGACGATTTCCACTGGTGTGGAGCGGTCGTTGCGGAAGCGATGACGCAATTCATAGCGCGCCATCAGGTCGTCGAGGGTGACGTCGAGCCGGCTGCTGGCCAGCAGCGAACGGGACGGGGCGATGTTGCGGTGGTGGATCATGGTTCGTCTTCCCCTGAAGGTGGGTGGGTGTCGGGCAGTTCGGCAATGGCGTCTTGCACGATGCGGAAAAGCTGGCGCATCTGGTCCTGGGTGAGTCGGGCGCGGTCGGGTGAAACGACCAGTTCGACGCCATCGGCCACGATCAGGTGCGAGCGCACCTCGACCGCGCCGGGCCGGGCGGGTGCCAGCGGCGGTTCGTGCCGTGCGTCGAGCAGGTTGGCGATGGCATCGAGTGACAGGCCGGTGTCCTGCCAGGCGCGGATGCGCAGCAGGTCCGAGAGGTGCCGCTCGCTGTACCAGGCCCCGCGCTTCTCGCCTTCGGGTGGCGGCAGCAAGCCCTTCTGGATGTAGAAGCGCACGGTGCGGCTTGGAACATCGGCGCGTTCGCAAAGCTGGTTGAGACTGAGTTTCATAACGGACACCATTACTGTCGTAAAAAGTGTCCGATAAGTCTTGAGGTGCGTCAAGGGGGCGAGATGGTGCGCGGTCGCGCCTGCGGGGTGGCGCGAACCCGGTGCATGGTCCTGTTGGTGCAGCGCAATCCGCCAAGTACGGCACGGATGAATCGTCCTCGGATGCGGATCAGGTTTTTCCGCCAAGTTCCTGTTGGAAATCGACTTGCGTATCGCGCACCTGCGCGGCGGTGGGCACGGCTCCCTGCCGCAGACCGCGGCGGCATGAAGTCGTCACGAACGGGTGGTAGGCTCCTGCGCTTGGTATTCCGTTGCGATCAGGAGTTTCGGTCCATGTCACTCACCCGGTTCCTGCGGCCTTGCGCCGCTCTTGTGTGCGCGTTGTTTGCCTCGTCGGCATCGGCCGAAGTCGTGTTCAGCCAGGTCTATGGTGCCGGCGGAAACGCCGGTGCGGTGCTCGATAGCGACTACGTGGAGTTGTTCAACAACGGCACCGCGCCGCAGAGCCTTTCCGGCTGGTCCATCCAGTACACGTCGGCGAACGGAAGCGGCTGGAGCAGCAACAAGTTCCTGCTGCCCAACGTGACGCTGCAGCCGGGTCAGTACTATCTGGTCGCAATGTCTGCCGCGGGCAGCAACGGCGCAGCGCTGCCAACCCCGGACGCGGTCGCCAGCCCCGCGATAGCGATGGCGGCGGGGGCGGGCAAGGTGCTGCTGGCAAAGACCACCGATTCCCAGACCGGAAACTGCCCCTCGGGCGCGCAGATCGCGGACTTTGCGGCCTATGGAGCGACCAACTGCACGTCCGTCACGGGGGCGTTGAGCGCAACCCTTGCGGCCATTCGCAACGACGCGGGCTGCGCCGCGGATTTTTCCACCGGCACGCCGGCTCCCAGAAACACCTCGTCTCCGCTCAATGTCTGCGGCGGCGTGGATCTCCCTCCCGAAGTTGAAGACACTTTCCCCGCCGACGGCGCAACCGACGTTCTGGTCACCAGTACGATCACCGTCACCTTCAGCGAAGCGGTCGATGTCACCACCTCGGCCTTCACCCTGGAGTGCCCGGTCGGCTCGGCGGTTGCTTTCACCCAGCCGGCAGCCAGCGGCACGAGCTTCGTGCTGACGCCCGCCGCGCCGCTTCCCTACGACACCGTCTGCACGGTGACCGTGGTTGCCGACGAGGTCGTCGACAAGGACGGCACCGCCGATCCCATGGAGGACGACTACGCCTTCTCGTTCACCACCGCGCCCAATGTGCCGACGCTGGGCATTGCCAGCGTGTCGCAGGCGGAAGGTGATACCGACAATCCGATGGTCTTCACCGTGACGCTTTCCGATCCGGCGCCGGCCGGCGGCGTGACCTTCGACATCGCCACGTCTCCCGGCACGGCCACGCCGGGGGACGACTATGTCCATGCGGCGGTTGGCGGGGCCACGATCGCGGAAAACGAAAGCACCTACGAGTTCACCGTCACCATCCGGGGCGACACGCTCGCCGAGCCGGACGAAACCTTCACCGTCACGGTGAGCAATGTTTCGGGTGCGGTCGTGGGCAACGCCAGCGCCGCCGGCACCATCCAGAACGACGACCGCTACCAGGTCTGGCAGGTGCAGGGCAGTGGCGCGTGCTCGCCGCTCATCAGTGTCGCGTGCACCCTGGCGGCGAACACGGTGAAAACGACCGTCGACATCGCTCCGGCCGTGGTGACCGTGGTCGGACCGGACGGATTTGCCATGCAGTCGCGGCCGGCCGATTCGGACAACGACCCGGCCACGTCCGACGGCGTGTGGGTCTATACCTTCAGCACGACGGTGCCGCGCAGCGACGCCGGTGTGGACATTGCCGTGGGCGATCTGGTGCAGGTGACCGGCGGGGTCAAGGAGTACTTCGGCCTCACCGAAGTGGAGGTCACCACGGCGCGCAACGCCGGCAACAGCATCGTGGTGCTGGCAAGCGGCGTCGACCTGCCGCCTGCGGTGGTGTTCGGCGACAGCACGGGCATTCCCTCCGCAGATCCCGACAGCCTCAGTTGTCCCGACAGCGGGCCAGGCGGCACGAACAACCAGCACACCAACTTCGAGTGCTTCGAAGGCATGTTGGTGTCGATTCCCGAGGGCATCACCACGACCGGGAAGGACCGTTTCGGCGATCTGGCCATCGGTCCCTACGGCAGGCGGGCTTACCGCGAGCAGGGCGTCAAGTTTCCGGACGCGCCGGTGGCCGGTGCCGGCGATGCCGGAACCTGGGACGGCAATCCGGAGTTCCTGGAAATGAAGCCGGGCAGGCTCGGAGCGATGGATGCGGGTATCGACATCGTCGGTGGCGTCCGATTCTCGGGCGTGGGCATCATTTCCTTCGATTTCGGCGACTACCAGTTCTGGCCGGCCGGCGGCGAGCTTCCCGCGGGCACGCCGCGCTTTGCCCTGGCCGAACAGGACAACGTGCTGCCGCGGCCGGTGCGCGATGCCGTGCCCACGGAGCTGCGCATCGGCTCGTTCAACGCGTGGCGGCTGTGCGACACCATCAAGGATCACCAGCTGCCCGGCAGCCAGGTCGAGTACGAGTGCGACAGTGGCATTGAGAACGGTGGCCAGGCCGCCTACGACCTGAAGCTGGAGAAGGTCAGCGCGTACATCGTCGACGTGCTCAAGAGCCCGGACGTCGTGGGGATGCAGGAGGTCGAGAAGCTCGTCGTGCTGCAGGATCTTGCCGCGCGCATCGCGTCCGACGGCGGCCCGCAGTACCAGGCCTTCCTGATCGAGGGCAACGACCCGGGCGGCATCGACGTGGGCTATCTGGTGCGTACCGATACCATCGACGGCGCGCAGGTGACGCAGCTGCGCGGCGATCAGCAGTGGAACGATCCTTCGGACGGACTGACCACTCTGCACGATCGCCCGCCGCTGCTGCTGCGCGCCGAATTCGCGGCTTCCGCCGGCAGCGTGCCCTTCCGCTTCGCGGTGCTGAACTCGCACAACCGCAGCTTCGGCGCGAACCATCGCGTGTACGCCAAGCGCTTCCTCCAGGCCCGCACCGTGGCCGAGGAGGTCCAGGCCTACCAGACCGATCCGCTCAACGCGGACCGCCCGCTGATCGTGATCGGCGACTACAACGCCTACCAGTTCAGCGACGGATTCACCGATCCGGTGGGCCTGATCGCCGGCGACTACAAGAACGCCGAGAACGAGTGTTCGCCGGCCAACGGCGTGACCACCTGCAACCTCCCGGAAGCCGGAGGCGTCACCCAGCAGGTCGTCGATCCGCCCCTGACGATCTACGCCAGGGTCCAGCCGGCGATCGATCCGGACGAGGTGTACTCCTACACCTTCACCGAGCGCTTCGGCGCGATCTTCGGCCATACCGCAGCCAGCTGGGGAGACAACGGGCGCGAGGTGGCGGCCAATCAGGTCATCGACCATCTGATGCTTACCGAGGCGGCGCTGCCGCGCCTGGTGGAGGTGCAGTTCGGTCGCGCCAACGTCGATGCCTCGTTCGACGGCCACGCCAACGGCACCGGGCCGGGCGGTGCCCACGCGGCCATCGGAAGCTCCGACCACGACGGATTCGTGGCGTTCTTCGATGCGCAGATCAGCGTGGAGATCTTCTCCGACGGGTTCGAGGGCGACTGATCCGGTTGCCTCGCCCGCCTTGAACCTCTTTGAACCCTGCTTCGGCAGGGTTCGTTTTTTGGCCCGTGCCGCAGCGTCCGCGGCGGCGCGCGTTTCGCGCAGGGTTTCCCGTGCCGCTTGCCTTGGCCGGCCGCTTGCAGTCGAATGCGTGACTTCGTGCCGCGCATCGCGGCCCGTCTTCGAGGGGATGTACCGAATGAATGCCGTTGTCTCTCCGCCGCAGCTCACCCTGCGCGCCGTGCTGCTGGCCATCGTGCTGGCGGTGATCCTGGCCGCCGCGAACACCTATCTGGGTTTGTTCGCCGGCCTCACCATCGCCTCGGCGATCCCCGCCGCCGTGGTGTCGATGGGCGTGCTGCGCGCGCTGGGCGGCGGCACGATTCTGGAGAACAACATCGTCCAGACCGGCGCATCGGCCGGTTCCTCCATCGCCTCGGGCGTGATTTTCACCATTCCGGCGCTGGTGATCCTGGGCTACTGGGACGACTTCAAGTATTCGTGGGTGCTGG